>JBFJYU010000109.1:0-9244 GCA_041622435.1 Thermoplasmatota archaeon
ACGAACTCGCCGCCGTCTTGCACGAATTCGCCGGTCGCAACGTCGCGCTGTTCGCCCACGCTGGCGTCAACCGCGCCATCCTGGCGGCGCTAACCGGCCAGAACTACATGCAGACCTTCGTCTTCGCGCAGGACTACGGCTGCCTCAACGCCGCCGCCTGGAGCACCGACGAGCCCGGGGCCGCCCAGATTGCGCTCGTGAACCTCGTGCCCGGCCCCCGCTCGGAGAGCCAGGGCGACGGCCCGCGCGTGGCTTGAGCCCGCCGGGCTTTAGTTATTCTTTAAGGAAGATGATGGTGTTCATTGTCGCTGGTGAGGTTGGTGAGTGGAAGCGCCCGCGCGATCGTCGTAGTTTTCCTGATGGCCGTCGCAAGTCCGGCGCAAGCGGTATGGTTTGAGGATGTGACCGCCGAGGCGGGCATCGACTTCCAGGGCGCCGGCGAGGTGCATCCCGAGAGCTACGGCGAGTCGACGCTATGGCCCGCCTTTCCGGAACTGGTGGGCTCCGGGGCTTGTTTCGCCGACTTTGACGGCGACGGCTATGACGACTTGTACCTCGTCAGCCAAGCCTTCAATCCCGAGAATCTGGCGGTCGTCGACTGGGGCCACGTGCCCGACGCCCGCAACGCCCTGTACATCAACAACGGTGACGCAACGTTCCGGGATGCGTCGCTTGAATCCGGCACCGACAGCGCCGCCCATGGCAACGGTTGCTCGGCCGCCGACTTCGACGGCGACGGCGACATGGACCTCTTTGTGACGAATTACGGGCCCAACGAATTGTACCTCAACAATGGCCACGCGTCGTTCACGGAAATTGGCGAGGCGGCGGGTGTTCGCATGGAGGGAGCGTGTGGCCGCTGGTTGTGCTGGTCAACCAGCAGTGCCTGGGCGGACTACGACCAGGACGGCGACTTGGACTTGTACGTCGGGAATTTCGTCAATTCCAATTACACCGATGTGCGCGTGGGCCCCCAGGAGCACACCGCCCAGCACAACCACTTGTTCCAAAACCAAGGCGACGGCACGTTCGCCGAAGTGGCCGTGCCGGCCGGCGTCGCCGGGCAGGAGTCCGACTTCGAGGGCACCAAGACGCTGGCGGTCGCGTGGCTGGACGCCGATCTCGACGGCGACCTCGATCTTTACGCGGCCAACGACGGCGTTCCCAACGATTATTATGTGAATCAGGGCGACGGCAGTTTTGTCGAACGATCGACGTGGTCGGGGCTGGACGATCCCCGGGCCAGCATGGGCATCGCCGTCGGCGACTACGACCAAGACGGCTACCCAGACATCTTCATCCCGCACTACGGACAGGAACACAGCGGATTCTATCGCAACCTTGGCAATGGCCAATTTGAGGATCGCAGCGGCGAAGACGGGCTCAGCGCCGAATACGAGTACGTCGGCTGGGGCACGCGCTTCACGGACCTCGACCGGGACGGCGACCTCGACTTGATGAGCGCCAACGGGTTTGCCACGCCGCACCTTCCGCCCGGCCAAGCCTATGGTCAACCCACGGGGGTCTACCTGAATGAACCGGAGGCCTCGCCGCAGGGCGCGGGGGATCGCCTGTGGACCGAGTGGACGGCCAACGCGGGGCCCGGCGTGGCGACCGTTAGCGTCAGCAGGGGAATGGCATTCTCCGACTTCGACCTTGACGGCGACACCGACGCCGTGGTCACCAACAACGCCAACCAGAGCGCGCAACTGCTGCAAGCCAGCGGTGTGGGCGGCAACTGGCTGCTCGTCGAACTGGACGCGGGCGAGGGGCTGAACCGGCACGGCATCGGGAGTCGCGTCACGGCCGTGTTCGACGGCCGGTCCCAGGTCATGTGGGTCGAGGCCGGCAGCAGCTTCCTCAGCCAGAACAGCCTGCGGCTCGACTTCGGCCTCGGGGAAGCTACGGCCGCCGACATCGCGATCGTCTGGCCGGATGGCACCAGCACCGACATCGCCGAGGTGGCCGCCAACCAAGCCGTCAGGATCGACCGCGCCGGCCAGGTCATCAAGGACGTCCTGGGCCCCGTGGCGCAACTCGTCAGCTCCGGCAGCCCCGGCCGCTTCGGCTGGTGGACCAGCCCTGTGACGGTCTCGGCCGACGCCGTCGACCGCGGCGTCACCGAAATCAGCGGCGTCGATCGGGTCGAAGTGGACCGCGGCTCAGGATGGGAAGCGCTCGACGGTTCCCTGGTCATCAGCGACGGGCACCACGAATTGGCCGTTCGTGCCATCGACCGCGCCGGCAACGCCGGCCCATTGGACCGTGGCTTCGTTCGCATCGACGCCCGGGCGCCCGACCTGTCGTGGACCACGGCAGGCCCACAGGGCACGAATGGCTGGTTCGTCGGCGCCGTGGAAATCGCGGCCTACGCGGCCGATTCCGGCAGCGGGCTCGCCGCGCTGGAGGCCTCGGTGGACGGCGATCCATGGACGCCGCTGACCGGCAACCTGGTGGTGTCCGGCGACGGCGTGCACACGGTGCTGCTGCGTGCCACCGACATCGCGGGCAACCAGGCGATCTCGCCGGCCATCGAGGTTCCCATCGACGCGACGCCCCCCATCACGCAGTGGCTCCAGCCCCGCCACGGCCACGTCTACGTCGGCAACGCCGAAATCGGCCCCTTCGGAGGCTCGCGGGCCCGCCTGTTCGCCCTGCCCGGCGCCGGCACCCTCCACGCGCCCGACTTCGCCGTGACCGTCAGGGCCACGGACGACACCAGCGGCGTGGACTCCGTCGTGTTCCGCGTGGACCGCCACGTCCTCGGCACCGGCGAGCGCTCCGGCGACCGGTTCGCCATCGCGTGGCCACTGGAACGGCACCTGTGGGGCGACCACGCCCTGCGCGCCTACGTCGTCGACCAGGCCGGCAACGAAGCCGTCGGCGGCGTTCCCGTCACGATTGTGGCGGCTACGGAGCGCGGCGTCGAACACAACGCCCAGGCCGCCAGCAGCCAAGGCTCCGGGTGGGGGTTGCCGCTGCCACTCGGGATCCTGGGCATCGGGTTGCTCACTCGCCGCCGGCCGTGAGGGGTGCGCTTAGCGCGGAGAAAGGGATTCGAACCCTTGGGGACAAAGTCCACCCGCTTTCAAGGCGGGCGCCGTGGGCCAGGCTTGGCTATCTCCGCACGGGGATGCCAGCCACACAAGCCGGGGTCTTAACCGGCGCGACCCGGCTCCCTCAGCCGACTTCAACGCCCTTCCAGAAAGCCACGTGGTCGCGGATGCCCAACCGGTCCGCCTCAGGGGCCGGGTCGGGGAAGCTCCACGCGGCGTTGGGGTTCTCCCGCACGCCGTCCTGGATGGTGTAGTACAGCACGACGCCGCGCCCGGCCCGCGTGGCCGCCGTCGGGGACAGCCGCAGGAATTCGTGGCGAACCGACTCGGGCGGGAAGTAGTGGGTTCCGTCAACGATTTTGGTCTCGTCGCTCTGGGCGAGCAGGATGCCGTTCCAGGTGGCGGTGACCACGGCGGGCCTACGGGAAACGACCGCCAAGTAGGTTCGGCTTCGGGATGCTCACAGCGCCGCCGGGCTGCCCGTGGTTACCTGCGTTTTATAGGTTCGACCTGCTTCGCGCGTTTCGTGGCGTTCATCCGTGTGATCGGTGAGGATGAGGCCGAGGGCCCGCTGTTCAAGATCTACGACGAGATCCAGCGGAGCCGCGGCCGTCTGAGCAACATCCTGCGTATCCAGAGCCTGAGCCCCAAGACGCTCAAGGCGCACCTGGATCTCTACATGGCAACCGTGTTCGGCAAGGGCGGCTTGAGCCGCCGGGAGCGGGAGCTCATCGCGGTGGTTGTGAGCGCCGTCAACGAGTGCGAGTACTGTTATGTGCACCACGGTGAGGCGCTCAACAAGTACGCCAAGGACGACGCCCTGGTCAAGCAGTTGCAGACGGACTACACGAAGGCCGACCTGCCGGACCGGGAGCGGGCTTTGGTGGATTACGCGGCGGAGCTGACGCGCACGCCGCAAAGCGGCCGCAAGGAGGCGGTGGACGCGCTGCGCAAGGCGGGCCTCGCCGACGACGAGATCCTGCAAGCCACCGAGATTGTCGCTTACTTCAATTTCGTCAACCGGCTGGCCTCCGGCCTCGGCGTCGACCTTGAGGACGACGAGGCGCGGGATTACGACTACTGATGGGAATCGCATTATCCCTGGCCGCCGGCGTGGGGCTGGGCCTTTCCCTGGCGGCGCCCCCGGGGGCGCTCAACGCGCTGATTGCGCGCGAGGCGGGTCGCCACGGCTTCCTTCCCGCCGTCAAGACCGGTCTGGGCGCCCCGGTGGCGGACGTGTTGTTTCTGGCGATCCTGGTGCTGGGCCTCGACCGGGTCCTTGAGGTGCCGGGCCTGGTGCGCGTGGCCGCCGCCGCCGGAGCGGTTCTCATGGCTTACTTCGCCGTGACGACGTGGCGCTCGCCGGACGAGGCGCCCGAGGAGGGCCTGCCCCGCGCGACGTTTGCCGCGGCCTTCGCCATGGCCATCACCAATCCGTACCAGATCGGCTGGTGGGTGAGCGGCGGTTACGTGTTCCTGCAACGGCAGGGCCTATGGGGCATGGCCGGGCTGCTCGTCGGCATTTTCGGCTGGGTCGTGGGCTTCTCGTGGCTGGTTTCCCGAGGGGCCCAGCGCTGGGCGTGGTTCAAGCCGGTTGTGCGCCTGGGTAGTGCGCTTCTGCTGGGGGCCTTCAGCGTTCTGCTGCTGCTCGTGGCCGCCGACGTTGGTGTGCCGGGCGCCGTCAACGGATCGTGATGGGCGACGAGCCTGGCAGCGAGGAGGCGAAGTCCGATCCCATCAGCCGCGCCGGAGTCCAGGCGCCGGCGGGTCGGCGCCCCAGGACCTCCTGGACCATGGCGAGCGCGCCGTGGACGGTGACGTCGTAGCCGTTGGCCGTCGTCATGCGGGCCGTGCGGGTCTCGCCGGCGTCGTTGCGCGCCTCTCCCCACACGTACGTGGTCGATTTGGCGCGTTGCTCGTCTGACGGTCCGCGCGCGCGGCCTGCCCGTCCCTTGAGCCAGTTCTGAACGGGTCCGAGGCCCAGCATGGGCCGGAGCATGTTGAGGCGGCGAACCCGGAGGGCGGTACGCGGCGAGGCGGGCACGAAGACGTCGATGTTGGGGATGCCGGTGGTGTGCCACGCGGTGGACACGTCGCCCCACGGGATCGTCATGGCGTTCTTCTGGCCGGCGCCGAAGTCGATCTGGCGCGTCTGGGCGGCCAGCGGAACGCGGACGATCTTGCCGTCGCGGCGCGCGCGGCCGCCGGCGGCCATTCCCTCGACGCTGGTTTTGGCCGTGCCGGGGCTCATGCGGCTGCGGCTGTCGAAGCCGAGTGCCAGGTGGGTGGCGTCGGGAAGTTCCTCCTTGAGCCGAGCCGCGACGCAGTCGGTGGGGATAACATCGAAGCCGACGCCGGGGCACAAGGCGACGCCAGCGGCGTGGGCCTCGTCGTTGCGGCCCAGGACGGCTTCGAAGACGTCGACCTCGCCGGTGATATCCAGGTAGCTGGCGCCGGCGGCGAGGCAGGCGTCAACCATGGGCTTGCTCGTGGCGGAGAAGGGGCCCGCGCAGTGGAGAACGGCGTCGAGGCCGTCCAGGTGTCGGGCGGCCTGATCGACGGGGAACGTGGCCGCTTCGAGGCCGAGTTGATCCGCCAGGCGCGTTGTTTCCTGGCTGCGCCCGGCGAGTACCGGCGTCAGGCCTTGGCGCACGGCCTCGGCGGCAACGAGGCGGCCGGTGTACCCGGTGGCGCCGTACAGCATCCAGTCTCCCACGCCCGAGCATTTGCGCGCGGCACAAAAGGGGACCCGTGCCGGGATGGGCCGCCCGCGGGGTTAGTTGGCTGGTTCGAGGGGCAGGCTGATGGTGGAGCCGCCAGCGCCTGTCAGCAGGGCGTATCCCTGCTGGGCCGGGTACGGGAGGTACGCCGGGAAGTCGGATGTGGCCACGCGGACCTCGATGTGGTGCCCGGCGGCGAACACGTGGTGGTACGGCTGCATGTCCAGGGCGATGGTCCGCTCAAGGCCGCCAATGGCGTCGCGAACGCCGATGATGGCGCGGGTGACCAGTTCGTCGCCGTCGGGGCCGACGTCGAAGATCTTGACGGCGACCTGGAAGTGCGCTCCGGCCGGGATCAGCTTGAGATCCAGTTGGGGCGTGCCCAGAAGCCGCGTGTCCTCGCCAAGCGGGCCGCTGCTGAAGGTCGCCGTGTCCAGTGGCGTGCCGGCGGGAGCCTGCTCCAGGGGCGCAAACAGGAGGTTCGCGGCGCCGTCGTCGCTCATGCCAGCCACGCCCGTGCTGCCAAGCAGGGCCACGCCGGCGGCGGAGGCGCCGCCCAGGGTGCCATCGCTGCCCAAGGCGTGCAGGGGTGCTGCGGCAGGGTCGGGCCAAGCGGCCAGGTGTAGCAGGTTGCCGTCCCAGGGGTTGTTGGCGACCTGGATGGGGGCGGCGTCGTCGATGGGGCGGTCGCCCTGGCCCTTGAGGTAGTAGTCGAACCACTCGATCAGCAGATCGTAGAGGTAGTCCACTTCGGCCCCCTCCTGCACAGCCCGCGGGTGGCCCGCGTAGCCGAAGTGCATGCGCTTCTCGGTGGTCGGGATCTGGTCGAAGAAGTCGAGCACCTGGTCCACGGGGAACAGGTCGTCGTTGAGGCCCTGGATGATCAGGATCGGGATGTTGATGTTGGCAACCTTGTGCATGGCGCTGCGTTCGCGGAAGAGTTGCTCCATGTCGGGCAGCTCCACGCCGGCGATCATCTGGGCGAAGGCGGAGTGGACGCGGGAGTCGTACGTGTTGCAGGCGCAGCGGCGGCCGACGCTCTGGCCAAACAGGTCCGCCTCGATGGGGTCGTCGCCCGACTGGGCGAGCCCGTGGCCGGAGAAGTAGAAACCCGCCGTGTAGCTGAACTTCATCACGTCGTTGGGGCGCAGGGCTTGCCTCAGGTCGGTCCAGCCGACGATGGGGGCCACGGCCGCGACGCCCGAGTCGGGCTCGGTGGCAATCAGTAGCGAGTGGGCGCCTCCGTAGCTCGCCCCGGCCACGCCGACCTTGTCCGGGTGCACGGGGCCATTGGCCTTGAGCCACGCCACCAGTTCCTTGAGGTCCCGGATCGAGTTGGGCCCGACGACGTCCATCTCGCCGCCGCTTTGGCCGAAGCCCCGCGTCGAGTACGCGAAGCCGACGTAGCCGTTGTCGGCGGCCATCTGCGCCGTGTCCGTATCCTTGCTGCCGCCGTAGCCGTGGATCGCAACGATGGCGGCCAACTGGTCCCCGGCTTGCGCGCCGGCGGGTACGATCATGACCGCGTCGATCTCAACGCCGTCACTCATGGTGACGAAGAAGTCGTTGCGACCCACCTGCCATGTGAACGAATCCCCGCCGTCCGCGTGGGCGGGGGCGAGGGTCGCCAGGGGAGACGCAAGAACCAATAGAGCCAGGATGACAGACCAACGCAAGGTAACCAACCGGTTGGCCATGGACGCACAGGGCGTAAGGGTTTGCAGGGCCGGGCGGTGACCCCCGTCGGCGCGCGCCGGCAATCTGGCGGGCTGCCCAAGGCAATCGTTCGAAATATGTTCGATATTCCTATTAATGGATGGCACGGGTGTGACGTTATGGACTCCGTCGAGAGGGCGCTGGCCCGCGTCGAAGGAAGAACCCTCGCAGCGGGATGGCTCAGCCTCACGGTCGCCGCTTGGGCGGGCGTCGCGTGGCTGGCGGCTAGCGCCGCCCGCGGAGCCGACGCGCAGGGCTCGGGTCTGCGAAGCGCCCTCCTGAGCGCCCTGACCATGTCCTTCCTGTTGGCGCTCATCGTGGCTCCCCTGCACCGGGCCTCCAACGGCGCCGCGCGCTCATGGCGTGCCGGCGACCCGGAAGCCGGGGCCCGCGCGCGCAGCTTGGCGGCGTGGGGAATCCCCATCACGCTCCTCGGTACGGCGGCGGCAGTGGCGTGGGGCTTGATGCTCGCCTGGCGGCCATTCGACCTGCAACGGAACCAGTACCGCATCGACTACTTCGTTGAGGGCGGCTTCACCGTGCCGGGCGCCATGGCGTCGCTGCTGGCCGCCGGCCTGCTGCTCGCGCTCCTGCCGCCGCTGTTCAGGCTGGCCCGCGCCGGCGCGCCCGAGGCTCCACGCGGCATCCATCGCACCCATCCAGCCGGAGCGGCGAGGGCAGCGGGCCCGCTCGCCTCTGCCTGCAGGGCAACCCTGGTGGCGATCCAGGTGGCTTTGCCGTTGCTTGCCATCACGCCGATCGCCGCATACGCCAGCCAGGACACCGCCGAGGACCACGGCATGGGCGGGGCTCTCGTCTCCCTCTGGACCCTGGCCGGACTCGGCGTTTTCCTGCTCTACGCGGCGTACGTCACCGGGCTCCTGCGCGCGGCGACGCGGCTGAACGAGTCGGTCGGCCCGGCGGCAAGGGGCCGCGCACTGGCGTTCCTGGCCACCCCGGTGCTGGCCGGTGCCGCCTCGGTGTCGCTCTACGGCGCGGTTGCCGTCGCCTCGTCGGCGCTGGCTGACGGTGTTCGGGAGCCCGCCGTGCTGGCGCTCGAAGCCACCTCGTTTGGTGCGGCCGCCATCATCGCGGCCTCATCGCTGACACTGCTCGTGATGCTGGCGCGGCTGCTGCCCGCTGGCGCCCGGCGGTCGCCGCCCGCTCCGGAGGTCGCCCGGGCATGAACGGCCAAATCGTCGCCCGGCGCGCAGGCCAAGGCCTACAGACCCTCCAGTTCGCGTCGTTCCTGCTGCTGCTCGGGCCCTTCGTGACGTTCTTCCTGACCTCGACACCCCGCGGCGTCGTCGACTGGGTGCCCGTCGGCCTGTGGCTTGCTTACGTGCCGTTTGCTGGCGCCCTCATCGGACTCGCCCTGCTGCGCCGCGCCGGCTTGCAGGACCAACCCGGATTGTCGGCGTACGCCAAGATCCAGGCGGTCGCCATGGGAGCGCTGGGAACCCTGTTCCTCGTGGTTGCCACGCTGGTCATCGCGTCGTCGATCGGCAACCCCGGCCTCGGCGCCGTTTTCCTGATCACAACGCCCCTGTGGATAACGGGGTTGATGCTGGCGGTGGTGGCGGGGCAACTCGTTGGCGCCTCCGCGCGAGCGACAGGCTCCTAGCCACGGCGCCCGACCCGGGGCTCCGGGCGCCGCAGCCCCGCCATTTCCTATTTGATGTTTGCCCACAAGCGCCGTAACCGTCGACCCGGCACAAGGGAGGAGGTGTCCGCCCACGCCGAGGTATGGCG
>JBFJYU010000110.1:0-9234 GCA_041622435.1 Thermoplasmatota archaeon
AAGCACCTACGACAGGGCCGACGCGCGCAGCGCGGCGGAAAAGGTGAGCGAATGCGAGCCATCCAGCGCCTCGCCGAGGAGGCCCGGAGGGCCTTGGCGGGGGCTGTTAGGCGAGCCAGTGGAGCCGCGCGGGCGGCCCAGCGAAGCCGGCGACTCGCGGCGGCTTCAAAGGGTTGGCGGAGCGAAGCGGCGTTCGCACGCTGGCACCACATCTACTATCAAACCCCTCGCATGTTCAAGCCCCATGAGGGCCCAAGGTGCGATTCTGGTGGTACTCGCAGTTCTCGGGGCAGGCTGCGCGGACGACGCGGCGGCGCCCAATCAAGCGCCGCCAGAGCGCGTGATCACTGATCCAACCGACTATTCTTACCTGGACAACCAGACCGACGGCAGCGGCTGGCACGTCCACGACTACTGGGGCGGAGCCGATTCGCTGAGTGTCCTGAGCGACCAGCGGACCATCAACAGCTTCTGCGGCGGCTGTTCCGATGGGATGGAGGTGGCGCTCTTCCGGCTGCCCGCGGGCTCGGTGGTTCCGCAAGGCTCGGCGTCGGTGAACGTGACCATGACGTGGGATACCGAGGTGGCAACAGGCTTTGGCCCGCCCGAGTTGCTGGTCAAGACGGCCCTTGACGCCGAACCCGTGTCGCTAGGACCCATCGCCAGCGGCGAGACCTTCATCCTCAACTCGACCAACGACGCCAACGACCCGCCCCACCAGAGCCTGAGCTTGTGGCGCTTCGGGCTCTTCCTCCCCGCCGCCGGGGATGAAATGGATTTCAAGGGCAACATCCGCGTTCAGGCGGTGGCGAACCGCGGCCTCGAAATCCCGGCCTTCCCACCCCACCCGGACCTTTGGAAGGGTCAGTCGGAGTTGCCCCTGTTTTCCGACATGGGCGTCGTGGGCGCGGCCGTGGGCACGGACAACATGATCATGTGCTACGGCGGCTGCCCGGGCCATTACGTGCCGGACGACGGCGCCCTCGTCCCCTACAACGCGGCCGCCGTCGAGGTGGTGCTGACCTACCTGGCTGGCATGCCCACCGGCCTCAACCTGGCCTACCACGGCGCCGACGCATGGAACGTCACCGCTGCGGAGCCGAGCCCGTTCGACGCGACGGCCCCCAACCAGGTGCGCTGGGTGCTGCCGGTGGACTACAAGAGCGGCGACAGTCCGTACGCGGCGCAAAGCCTGTGGGAGTTCGGATTGTACATGGACCAGCCCGCGTCGACCAAGGCGTACAGCGGCACGTACACCGTTGAGGCGAAGGCCCTGCGCGAAGCACCCTAGGCCGGCCAACCCGGCTAGGCCGTTTCCAGCTCGACGCGGCCCTCGGCCTCGGCCCAGCGCAGCAAGCGCTTGAAGCCCTGGGTCTCCAGGCCCGTCATTTCAATGACGTCCCCGGCGTGGTACTTCTCGTCCTTCTCCCAATCCTTGAACGCCTTGCGGACCTTGTAGCGGCCCTTGACGCCGGTCTTGGTGAAGTCGGCCAGTTGCTTGCCCGTCCACGCGGTGCTGAAGTTGCCCGCAAACACGCCGACGCGGCGGTGGGCGATCACGGCGATGCGGTTGCAGATCTGGTCGAGGAACGACCGGTTGTGGGAGACGACGATGACGGTGCCCTCGTATTCCCGCAGCGCGCCGGCGACGATTTCCTGGCTCAGGATGTCCAGGTGATTGGTTGGCTCGTCCAGGATCAGCAGGTTGTGCTTGTCCGCGATGAACTTGGCCAGCGCCAGGCGGGCCCGCTCGCCGCCGCTAAGGTCCTTGACCCGCTTGAAGGCGTCATCACCGCTGAACTTGAAGCGTCCCAGCAGGCCGCGCGTCCACTCGTCGGGCGGCGGCGGGTCGCGCAGGGAGCGGATCTCCTCGATCAGTTGGCGCTCGGGGTCCAGTGTCTCGTGGTGCTGGTCGAAGTAGCCGATCTGGACGTTCTTGCCAAGCTTGAGTTCGCCCTGGTCCGGCGCCAGGCGCTGCGTGAGAATCTTGAGGAGCGTCGATTTTCCGCAGCCGTTGGGGCCGATGAGGCCGATCTTGTCGCCGCCTTCGACCTCGAAGCCCACGCCGGAGAACAGCGTCCGGTCCCCGAAGGACTTGGACACGTTCTCCAGCGTCATGACCTCGCGGGGCAGCCGCTCGGTCTCGAAGAGCAGGCGGAAGCCCTTGTGCCGCGTGGGCGCCTCCTCGCGCACGTCCTCGATGAGCTTCATGCGGGTCTTGCGGCTCTTGACCTGGGAGTCGAACCGGTTGCGCGCCTTGAGCTCCTCGATGATCGCCAGTTGCCGCTTGACCTCGTGGAACTGGCGGCGCTTCTTGGCCTCAAGTGCCGCGCGCAACGCGGCCCGCTGGCCCTGGTAACTGGAGTAATTGCCGGTGTAGGCGGCCACGCGCTTGTGGTCCACCTCGAAGACCCGGTCGGCGACGTTGTCGAGCAGGTACTTGTCGTGGGCCGAAACGATGACGGCGCCGTCGAGGCCCATGAGGTACTCTTCGATGAACTCCACCGTGGGAATGTCCATGTGGTTCGTTGGCTCGTCGAGCATCAGGAGATCCGTCTCCTTTGCCGCCGACAGCGCCTTGCAAAGCAGAACCTTCGAGCGCTCTCCGCCCGACAGGGCCCCGAACCGGGCCTCAAGGACCTCTTCGGGCAGGCCCAGGTCGTTGAGCAGCGGGCTGCTGGTGGCGCGGCCCTTGGCGGTCTCCTGAGCCACCTGGGTTTGCAACTCGGAGTAGCGCTGCATCTTGTCGTTGGCGTCCGGCTGCTCCCACGCCGCCGGGTCGGCCATCCAGGCCTCCAGTGTCTCGATCTCGCCCTGCAAGCGGCGCGCCGTCGCCGTCGGCTCGGCCAAAAGGTCCCCCACCAGCCGGTCCGCCGGGATGTCCGGCACCTGGGGCAGGTACGCGACGCGCAGGTCCGGCTTGAACTCGATGCTGCCCAGTTCGGGCTTCAACTGGCCGGCGAGGACGCGAAAAAGCGTGGTCTTGCCGCTGCCGTTGGGACCCACCAGCGCGATCTTGTCGCCGGGGTGGATGATGAAGGCGGCGTCGCGCAGGACATGCGTCGAGCCGTAGCTCTTGCACAGACCCTCGGCCTGGACCAGCGGCTGCACCTACGCCTCCTCGGCTCCGTCGTCTTCCTCCGCCTCGTCCCCCTCGCCGCCGACGGGGCCGGGGTGGTAGCCGATGGGCATCTCCGGGTCCATCGGGCCCTCGTCGAAGTCGTACGGGAACTTGTTCCAGTACGGCGAGTCGTCGAGTACGTGGTAGCGACCCGTGTCCAGGTCAAAACCCCGGATCAGGTGGCTGCCGATGCGGTCCACATGGTAGAGGATGGTGCCCTGGAAGAGCTTCTTGCCGATCTGCTTGTAGAAGCGGCCGCAGACGGTCACGGCGCTGACGTTCTCGGTCACGAACTCGTCGACGTAGTGCGCCATGTGGTACGCGCTCGGGAGTTCGATGTGGGGCCGGATCGTCACCTCTTCGCGGATCCCGTGCAGGATCATCAGCGGAGCCGGCTGGCCCTCTTCGTCACGGTGTGCCTCCGTGTAGGCATGGAGGATGCCTTTGGCAGTCGGGTCGTCCAGCATCGACGGTCGGTCGCACCCATCGCGACTCTTGAAGCTTGGCGTGGGGCGCGGGGAGCATCGGATGAGCCCGATGGGGCCGCCCCGCTGGTTTTGGGGCGGCCCGGGCAGCGGGTTACGGAGCCCCGATTTCTGGCAGGGCCGCTGTGGGGTCTGGCACCTGTCCAGTCGGGTCAGGCAGGTCGGCCGTCGGATCGGGCAGGTCAGCCGTCGGGTCCGGCACGTCCCCAGTCGGATCGGGCAGGTCTCCAGTCGGGTCCGGCACCGATGGGGGCTGTTCGAGATCCGGCGCGGCACCCGGGATCGTGGCGACCAGCGGCGCAGGCGCCTGGTCAGGCGTGGCGTCGGGCGCCACATCCGACACGACACAGGTCACGAGCGCGTCGAGGTAGGCCCAGAACGTGCGCGGCGGGCACGCATACGTGGCCGCCTGGAGGAACGCGGGCAGCGTATCGGCGCCGCCCGGCACGGCCACGTACAGGGTTGCACCTTGGTCGACGAGCTCTGCGGTGAAGGCGATGCCGGGCGCGGCGGCGGGCACGGAGGGCAGAGATCCCGATTCTTCGAGGGGTGTGTCGCGTTCGGCGACGCACAGGGGCGCGGGAGCGCCGCCGGCATCAGGCGCGGCCGTGCAACGGATGCGCGCCGCGGCGCCACCATCGAGCCAACTGAAGACGTACATGGCGCTGCCGTCGGTGGGAGCGTTGGCTGCCAGGTCGACGCGGAAACGGAGATCGCCGTTGGCGGCGGCCCAGAATTGCAGGATATCCACTTGGTGCAGGGGGACCAGGCTGTCTCCGCTGGCGTCGTACCAGGATACCGTCTCCTGTGCCTGTACGGGCGCGGCCAACAGGGTCAGCATGGCGCCGCAGAGGATGGCAGCGGGGCGGCGGGGTATAACCGTGTAATGCATGACCACCGGATGATTGTTCCCCCACTTGAATCTTGGTGTTGTGGTTGGTCAGATGGGTAACCAAAACAACGACAGCCCAAACCCAAGGGAACCATCACGCCGCCCCGGCCACGCAGGCGCGACAGCGTACACCCTGGCGGTGCAGGGCGCGCCGGAAAAAAGCGTGAAAACCGGCACGAAAATGGAAAGAAGAAAGAAAGCGGGAAAGAAAGGGGAAGACGAGTCGCGAAGGCTTACCTCTGACCAGGCGGCGTGAAGAAGGCATCCTCGCCGCGAACGACCGTGGGCACCTTCAGGACGCTGGCGGCCGTGGCGTCAACAACGATGGGGTTCGTCACGACACTCTGCAGGTAGTCCTCGCCGGTGGGCCGGAGCTCCAGCCGCAGACCGTGACCCGCAGGCAGCACGACATCCATGGCCTCGAACTCCATCTTGGCCACCAACGGCACGCCCGGCGCGACCGGCTGCATCTCGTTGCCGCCGGCGGCAAAACGCAGGTCCATGATTGCATGACCCAGGCGCAGGCCAGTCTCGGCGTCCACCAGACGGGCAAAGATCTGCCCGCCAGGGCCACCCGGCGTCACCGTCACGTGGAACAAGACGTTGCCCGCGATGCGGGTGTCGTTGGCGGCGTCCAGCGGCTCGAACTCATAGTTGAGCCCGTCGAGCATGATGCAGTCACCAAAGAGCGGGTCGCACGCGCCGGCCAGCGTGTTCGTGGTGACATCGGCCGTCATGGCCTCGTCGAGTCCGTACTCGATCCAGGTAGCATCGCGGGGCGGGTAGGTCCCCTCGAAGCGCCAGGAACCCACGTTGTCCTGGACCTCGGCGTGCAGGCTCGGCTTGGGGCCGGTGCCCATGAGGTAGTAGTCAAACCACTCCAGCAGGTCCTGCGCCCAGTCGTACCGAACCGAATTGGGGAACGCTTCCTGGCCGTAACCGGCGGGCAGGTTGGCGTGCTCGGCGTCGCGGTCGGGGTACATGTGGCCCCACTGGCCGAACAAGCCCTTGACCTCAAAGCCGGCGTCGATGAGGCGGTTGTAGTACGGGAACGCCATGTGCGGGTCGACGTTCCAATCCTGCAAGCCATGAATGTAGTACACCGAGCCGTTGTAATTCTCCATCACGCGGTCGAAGAAGTAGCGCTCCGTCCAGTAATCGTTCGCAGCCGGTGCGACCTGGTCGCCGGTAAGGTACGCGGCGAGGCCCTGCGGGCCGCCCAGCGCGTTGTCGGCGCACACGATGCCGGCGTCGCCAGCGTCGCCGTCGACCGTCATCGCAGCGTACAGGCCGTACAGCAGGCCAGGCGCGCGGAACTCGGCGCTGCCGTTGCGCCACATGAGCTCGTGCACGCCCGTCAAGCCACTGATCGGAACGATCGTCTTGAGGTGGGGGTTGCCAAACGTGGCTGCTTCCCAGGGCGTCGAACCGTCGTAACTGCGGCCGATGAGGGCAACGTTGCCGTTGCTCCACTCCTGCTCGCCAAGCCACGTCACGCCGGCGTCAATGCCGAGCTGCTCCGTCAGGCCCATGAGGTCCATGCAACCACCCGAGTCGCCGGTGCCGGTGACGCTCAACTGCGCCACGGCGTACCCGTGCGGCACGAAGTTCTCGATCAGGAAACCGCCCAGCCGACCCGCCGGCTCGGTGGCCTGCGTGTCACCCTCCATCTGCACCATGGGCCCGGTGCCAGAGTAGTAAGGGCCCGCATCCACGATGACGGGCACGGTCGTGCCTTCGGGGACATCAGGCATGAAGAGGCCCAGGTTGACGCTCAGGCCCGTGGCGCTGGCCGAGGCGACCTCAGTCACGGGCAGTTCCACGGGAACATCAATTGACACGGCCGGCAGAATCCCGAAAGGGCCAGCCTTGAGCGTCTCACTCCAGGCGCCATCCACCGTGTAGGGCAGTTGGTAACGATCCTGCACGGGCACCAGGCCGCCGCCCGGCGCGCCCGCCTCCTCGGAATCGTCGCCAACACATCCAGACAGACCACCGGCCACGATCAACGCGGCCAGGAGGATCTTGATTGCATCCATGGGCTGGACGCAGGCGGAGCGCTTCTTAGCCGTTGTCGCGCCACGGTCGACGCCCGGCGGTCTGGCGGCCGACCTTCAGACCACGCGCTTATAGCGCGCCACCAGACATGGGCCGCCATGGCGAAGGACCTGTCAAGGAATCTGGACCTGCTCGGTGCTATTGTCGCACTGATTCTGGGAATTTTGCTCGTTGTCGGAGCACTGGACCTGGAACTGGTCGTCGGAATTGCCCTGATCGTGATCGGCGCGCTGGCCCTGAGCCGCAACCTGTGAGGAACCATGAACAAGATTTTCACCATCGTCGGCGCCATTGTTGTGGTCGGCGGACTGATTCTGGGAGGACTGTGGGCGTTTGACATCGGCGTCGGGGCCACGATCGAAGGGAAGCGTTGCGTCGCCGGCGAGATCGACATCAAGACGCAGTGGTTCGGTGCCGAGACCACGCTCACGGATGTGCCCGCCCAGCAGTGCGCGGCCATCCAAAACGGGAACTTCGTGGAGTACCACATCCGGTCCGAGCGCACGTCGATCTGGGCGTCCGAGGGCGGCCAGTGCATCTGGGACACCGAGCACGGCCCCGCCGGCTGCGACAAGTAGCCAACCGGACGTTAAGGGGACACCTGACGGTGCCCATCCAGCGTAGCGGCCGGAAGGCTGCGACGCCGCGCGCAATGGGCCACGCCCGCTTAGGAAGCCGCCGTATAGGTCATATAGCACCCCCTCGTCCGCGCAGCTATTCAGGTGATCACCATGAGTGAGGACGCCGCCGGGCTCGTACCCAACAGGGAGGAGCTCCAGGATAAGGCGAACCTACTCCGAAAGGAGAGGGATCGTCTCAACGACGAAGCTCGGGCCCATGCCGAAGAGCGCGACGAATACAACGCCAAGGTGCGCGCGTTGGTCAACGAGGCCAACGAGCACAAAAAGCGCCGCGACGAGATGAACGAGGCCGTTCGGCGCCAAAAGGAGGTCCGTGACGAGGCCAACCGGGTCGCCGACGACGCCGCGAAGGCCGCCGATGCCCTGCGCCGCGAGCGCGCGCCGGGTGGCAGTGCGTCCATCAACGTTCCCAAGCTGAAAAAGGAGGCCCGGCAACTGGAGTTCACGCAGATGACCCAGGTGCTCAAGCCGGCCAAGGAGCGGGAACTGGTGGACCGGTTGCAGGAGATCGGGCGCCTCATCAAGGACAAGGAGAAGGCCCTGAAGGCCGACCCCGAACTCAAGTCGTCGATCGAGAAGTCGGAGGACCTCAAGGAGAAGGCCGAGAAGGCGCACTCCAAGGTCGCCGAGCTGGCCGAGAAGGCTCAGTCCGAGCACGACTCGATGATCAAGCTCTACAAGGAATCGGACAAGCTTCGCAAGACGGCTGACAAGCTGCAAGAGAAGTTCGTCGTTTCCAAGATGGAGGCCGACAAGGTCCACAAGGCGTACATCGAAGTCGTCAACTCGATCCACGAGATTGAGGACGGCGCCGGTGGACGCCGCGGCGGGGGCGGCCAGGGTCGCCAGGTCACGGCCAAGGAGGCCGAGGCCGCCGCCGATGAAGTGTATGAGAAGTTCAAGGCCGGCGAGAAGTTGTCGACCGAGGACTTGTTGACGCTTCAGAAGGCCGGGCTTCTTTAGGCCTCCACGCCCCATTCTTTCTTTTTCTCTTTCTCTTCCATTCTCTTCTTGGTAGCAAATCTTGCCAGCGGTAGCTACCCGTGGATCTGCATCCACGCCTCCAACGTGGAAGTGCCGCCGACTCCGTGGCCTTGCTGCGCGAACACGACCCTCCGGCGAGCCGGGCGGCGAAGCCGCCCGCCGGATGAGATCCAGGCTGGCCCTGCGCGTCGGCCTTCGGGCAAGCCTTAAGCCACCGTATCACCCATGATGATACGTGTCTGTGGAAGTCAGCGGCAAGATCCTCCGCTGGGGCAACTCGTACGCCATCCGGCTGCGCAAGGCGGACGTGGTCCGCGCGGGGCTGCGCGAGGGGATGGAAACCACCGTGCGCTTGACGCCCGCGCTGGCGCCGCTAGACCTCACCGACATGCCAAGCTTCCGGCCGATCCGGCCGGCCGGCGACGACGATGCCGACGCGGCGGCGGGCCTCTGGTCGGAGTTCCGGCGCAAGATGGACGGTGCACGGGACCCGACGCAATGACGGAGCCCGGCGATTGGCGGCCGCGCATCGCCGACACGTCGTTTCTGTACGCGCTCTACGACGAGACCGACGCCCACCACGCCGCCGCTCGGGTGGCCATGGCGAGGCCTGCCCCCATCGTCGTGCCGGGCGAGGTGCTGACCGAGACCTTCGGCTTGTGGGCGCACCGACTCGGACGAGCCGCGGCGCGCGTCTGCTTCGACGACCTGTGCGGGCGAGCGAACATTGAGATCAGCCACGAAACCGACGGGCCCGATGCGCTGGCGCTGAGGGGGGCACACCCGGGCCTGTCGTGGGTGGATGCGGTGGTGTTGTCGCATTGCCGGCGGCTTGGGGCCGCAGTTGAGACGTTTGATGAGGGGTTGAGGGCGTTCGTGGCCGGGCAGCGCTAAGGTACGCGGGACGGCGAGGGAGTCAAAGGCCAAGGCGCCCACGGGCAGGGCAAAGGACCCTTCGCCGTGGGCGGCGTCGTATGGACCCACGACCAGCGCCTGGCTGCCGAGGCCGGCTTGCCCGTGGTTTCCACGGCCGCGATGCTGGCGGCACGCGGC
>JBFJYU010000111.1:0-9225 GCA_041622435.1 Thermoplasmatota archaeon
CCACTCAGGCTGCCTGACTCCGACACGCCGTCGGTCAGGTACGGGTCGCCAGCCGGCTCCGTCGGGGAGACGCTCTGGCTCGTCGAGTCGGTGCCGCCGTTGCCGTCGTCCACCGTCAGCGTCGCCGTGTAGGTGCCTTCGCTGCCATAGGTGTGGCTCGGGGAGACGCCGCTGCCGCTGTTGCCGTCGCCGAAGTCCCAGGAGTAGGTCAGGGTGTCGCCGTCGGGGTCGCTGCTGCCGCTGCCGTCGAAGCTGCACGTCAGGTCGGTGCAGGAATGGGTGAAGCTGGCCGTTGGGGCGTTGTTGCCGCTGCCACCGTCGTGGGTGGCGGTGATGCGAACCGAGCCGCTGCCAGAGAAGGAGTCCACGCGCACGTACCACCAGCCGGAAGCGGGACTGGCGTGGGTGCAGGTCTCGTCGCTGCCGCTGGCGTACGGGCGGCAGTCGTAGAGGCTGTCCGTGGCGCGGGCGCCGTGGCGGGTGTAGAGGTCGAAGTCGTGGGTGCAACCGAGGAAGCCGCAGCCGGTCTCGGCCATGGTGACCGTCAGCGTCGTCGCGTCGCTGGGCACCTCGATCTTGTAGTGGGCGTCGTCGCCGGCGGCAGACAGCGTCACGGTCTTCGCCACGTCGTTCTCCAGGTTCGGCGTGTTGGGGTCGGGGTCGCCACCGCCGCCGCTGGTCACGGTGACGCTCTGGCTGGTCGAGTCCGTGCCGCCGTTGCCGTCGTCCACGGTCAGGCTGACCGTGTAGGTGCCCGCGCTGCCGTATGTGTGGCTCGGGGCGACGCCGGTTCCGCTGGCACCATCCCCGAAGTCCCAGGAGTAGCTCAGGGTGTCGCCGTCGGGGTCGCTGCTGCCGCTGCCGTCGAAGGAGCAATCCAGGTCCGTGCAGGAGTGGGTGAAGCTCGCCGTGGGGGCGGTGTTCCCGCCGCCGGTGGTGCCGTCGTGGGTGGCGGTGAGCGTGACCGTGCCCACACCCGCGTAACTGTACACGCGCACGTACCACCAACCCGTCGCCGGGTTCGCATGGCTGCACGTCTCGTCGTTGCCGCTCTGGAACGGCCGGCAGTCGTAGGCGCTGTCGGTGGCGCGCTGGCCGAAGCGGGTGTAAAGGTCCGCGTCGAAGGTGCAGCCGAAGAAGCCGCACGCTGGGCCGGTCATCTCGACTGTGAGGCTCGTGGCGTCGCTGGGCACCTCGATCTTGAAGTGCTCCTCGTCGCCGACGCCGGTGAGCGAGACCGATTTGCTCTGGCCGTTCTCGAGGTTCGGGGTGCCGGGGTCGGGGTCGGCCATGGGCACATTGACCACGAAATCCACAAGCGGTTCAGCGGCACCGCCGGCAGAGAGCGCCGGAGCCATGATCAGGACAACCAACCAGGAGAGAAGGACCTTCATGCAACCACCAATTCGGGGGCCAGCAAACCGATGAATTAATGAACATTTCGGCCGTGTGAATTGTTAGCACGAAGATTTCCTACGAAATCCGTAGGGGTCGTGCCATGGTCGTGCCATGCCGTGCGCCACATCGCCGCTAAAGCAGGGTACACCAACGCCTAAGACCAAGGTGGCGTCCTGCGCCGGCATGCGCGTCGCGCTCGCGGTTGTCCTGTTCGCACTGTTTGCCGGCTGTCTGGCCGATGATCCCCCCCTCGAAGTCGAGGAGGAACCCATGCCCGAACCGATTCCCGAACTGCCCCCGGGCGCCACCGTCATCGAGCCGCCGGCCCCCGGCGTCACCGCCCAAGCCGCCCGCGTCGCCCTTGGCTTCGAGATGGCCGACATGGCGTTCAACAACAGCCTGACCCGGGTGGCCATCATCGCCAACGGCACCGCCACCGTCGAGGTCAGCCACTGGGTCGCCGCCCCCGCGTCCGCCAAGACCGACGCGTGCGGCGCCAGCGCCATCACCCACATCGAGGACGGCGAGGTTGCCAAGAACGCGGTCAGCGCCTACTGGATGCGCCCCCAGCGCAACGACGCCGAGGTGCGCCTCGCCGGCACCGGCGTCGGCGGCCCCGACACCTCCGATGACGGCGCCACCGGCATCCAGGCCGCCAACTGGACCGCCAGCTACCGGCTGCGCGCCGGCGACCAGGTGATCGTCGAGATGGGCGGCCGCGACCCCGGCTTCCTCGCCGCCCCCGAGCACTCCTGGCGCTACGACATCAACGCCACCGGGCCCGTGCGCGTCGTGCCCCTGCCCGACCGCGAAATCCGCTGCGGCACCGGCACCTACCAAGCCGCCGGCACCCTCCACGCCCACGGATTCCTCACCGACGCAGCCGTCGACACGCGCGTCGCCCTCAACGCCACGACCGCCGGAACCATCCAGTTCGGCGCCGGCGTGGCCGGGGACACCAAGCGCGTTGAAGTCGAGTTCCTGGGCGACACGTACAGCAACCCCAAGTTCCTCGCCGAGGCGCGCGAGGGCGGCGGCGAGATCGTCATCCATTTCACGGCGTGGCCCGACGCCTTGGCCGCCGGCCGCTGGCTGATGGCGGACGCCTACTGGCCCAACATCGGCAACTAGCGCTGCCCAAGCGTTCATCGCCGGAGGCCCGTTGGCCCGGCCGTGCCCTCCTACGCCATCGATCACCGTTACGTCTCCGAGCGCGCCCAGCTCTTCCCCGAGTCGGTGATTCGCAGCATGAGCCAGGTGGCGGCCCAGCACGGCGCCATCAACCTGGGCCAGGGGTTCCCCGACTTTGACCCGCCGCAGGAGGTCATGGACGCGGCCAAGCAGGCCATCGACGACGGCTACAACCAGTACGCCGTCACGTGGGGCGCCCCGCCGCTGCGGGAGGCCATCAGCCGCAAGCTCGCCGATTTCAACAAGATCGAAACCGATCCCAACCGCAACATCGTGGTCACGTGCGGGGCCACCGAAGCCATGATGGCGAGCCTGCTGGCCACGATCAACCCCGGCGACAAGGTCGTGATCTTCGAGCCATTCTACGAGAACTTCGGCCCCGACGCGGTCGTCTCCGGCGCTCAGCCCCTCTACGTGCCGCTCCACCCCCCGGAGTTCCAGCCCGACGAAGAGGCGCTCAAGGCGGCGTTTGCCCAGAAGCCCAAGGCGGTGCTCGTCAACACGCCCGGCAACCCCACGGGCCGTATCTTCACGGACCACACCCTGCGCCTCATCGCCGACCTGTGCGCCGAGCACGACGTGATGGCAGTCACCGACGAGATCTACGAGCACATGGTCTACGACGGCAAGCACCACACCAGCATCGCCAGCCTCGGCGACATGCACGAGCAAACCATCACCATCGGTGGGTTCAGCAAGACCTACAGCGTCACCGGCTGGCGCCTGGCGTACACCGCCGCCCCGGCGCCCATCACGGACGCCATCAAGCGCGTGCACGACTTCCTCACCGTCGGCGCCGCCCACCCCATGCAAATCGCGGGTGTCACGGCGCTCGGGCTGCCCGCCTCATATTATCGCGATTTGCGCGATAGTTATGCTGCCAAGCGCGACATCCTGCTCGAATCGCTCGAAAAGGCAGGCTTCCGCTGCCATCGCCCCGACTCTGCCTACTACATCATGGCCGACATCAGCGACTTCGGCTTCGGCGACGACACCGAGTTTGCCATGTGGCTGACGAAAGAGGTCGGCGTCACGCCCGTGCCGGGCAGCAGTTTCTACGCCGACAAGCAACTCGGCCAATCCATGGTTCGCTTCGCCTACCCCAAGAGAGAGGAGACGTTGCGCGCCGCCGCCGAGCGTCTCGCAAAGACCGCCGAAATGGCCGCCGCGCGCACCTGACCGCCGGGGATGGCCGGGCGTCCGCCGAGGGTGCCGAAGGCCGCAGGCCGCAGGCATCCGCCCCGGCGATCGCGCTAATAAATCACGGGCAGCGGTCTGCCCCTGTTGCAGACACCGAAAGGTCAAGTAGAGTAGATGACTCGTAAACGTGAGGTAACGTCATGTGGCGTGGATTAATGGTGGTCGTCGTTTTGATTCTCCCAGCCTTGGCCCAGGCCAGTACGATTGAAGATACGCTCGCGCAGCCCTGCGCGTTTGCGCTGTCGGACCCACACATGCGGGATGAGTTCTGCACGTACCAGTACGACGGCGGCCAGTTCGGCGACGCCCGCGACACATGTGGCGGCACCGACCGGCGCTTCGACGACTCTGGAATCCCGATTCAGGGCACGTTCATTCCCTTCGACGACACGTTCGACTACTACGAACTGGTCGTTGGCACCAGCGGCACCGTGCAAGTCACGCTCACGCCCAGCAACCCGCTCGACCGCAGCACCTACGAGATCCTGGTGCACGGCGGCGGTTGCGGCTCCCTATTGATGAGCGGCATCGGCTACGGCGGCAATCCGGCCATCACGGCCGGCACCCTGGCGGCCGGCACCTACATCGTGGGCGCCAAGCTCACCTACGTGCCCGCCGCCACCCCGCCAGTCACTGATGGTCCCATCGTCATGGCCCCCATCGGCGAGCTGTTGGCCGTTGCCGAAGTGTCCGTCGTCGACTTCATCTGGGCCGAGAGCGAGTTGCTCGACATCGCCATCTCCGTTCCCACCCAGTGTGAGCCGTTCTGCCCCGCGCAGGACATGGATCGCGGAGCCTACCCCCGCATCGGGTACAAGCTCAAGGCCGAACAGAGGTAGGTCCGCACCAGCATGGTCGATCTTGACGTGCCCAACGCGCTGGCGCTGGCTTCGGGCATCGCGCTCGGTGTCCTCGGAACGCTATTGCTTCTGATCCGGCCAGCGCGGCGGCCAACGGTCTTCTTCGGCTTGTTCGCCGTCCTCTGGGGGCTACAGGTTATCGCCGCGAACGTCGCGCGCATCGTCACCAGCGCCGCCAACGTCGAGACCGCGCTGCTGGTCTCGTTCATCCTCATCCCGCCGACCTTCCTCTACCTAGGTCGGTTCATGGCGCTCTTCCTGCGCCCCCCCGTGCGCAGCATCGTCACCGTCGGAAGCGTCGGCCTCTTCATCATGGCCCTCGGACTCCTGATCGCGTCGCCCCAGAGCGTGCTCGCCGAAGTCGATGCGCTACCTGGCGGCGGCGTCAGGGTCGAGCTCGGCTGGGCCGTGGTACCCTACTTCGCGCTGCCGTTCCACGGCCTGTTCTACGTCGGCATCGCGGCCGTCTCCTGGCGCCTACGCACGGCGGCTGGCGACATCGAGCGCGGCCGCCACCGCGGCCTGCTGCTCGCCCTGGCCCTCTTTGCCAGCCACATGAGTGTTCGCAACCTCTTCATTTTCCTCGACCCGCCCCCGTTCGTCGCCGCCCTCCGGCCCTGGGTTCAGCAGAGCCTCGTCGCGTTCTACGCCGCCGGCGTCGTCCTGCTGGCGGTCGTGCTGGCCCGGACCCTGTTTCGGCCAAGCGGCCCGGTCGACCGCGGCGTCGCGGCGGCCATCGCGGTGCCCGCCGTTGTCGCGCTGGGGGAAGTCGTCCTGCGGGGCCAGGCGATCCACGTTGACACCGTCGGCGTGTGGCGAACCCTCAGCGTCGGCGTCATCGTCTACACGCTGGCCCGCTACCAACTCTTCGACATCGAACTGCGCATGCGCTGGACGGTCCGTCACGGCACCGTCGCATCCATCTTCGCGGCCGGTTTCTTCGCTGCCAGCGAACTGCTCGAACAGTACGTGCCCGTGCCGGGGCCACTTCTGGGCATCATCGCCGCCGGGTCCATCACCCTCGCCCTGCGTCCCATCCAGAACGCCGCCGAGCGCCTCGCCGATCGGCTTCTGCCCGGCGTCCAGGCGCCCGACCATCTCGCAGCCCGGCGCGTCGAGGTCTACCGGGCCGCGCTGGAGGGTATCCTTTGGGACGGCTCCATCACGTCGCAGGAGCGAAGCGTCCTCTCGCGCCTTCAGCGCAAACTCGACATTGACCCGGCCCAGGCGCGCCAGTTGCAAAAAGAGGTTCTCAGCCAAATCCCAGCCTAGCGCGGCGATAACACAAACAAAAAACCGCAAGCGGGCAATGGGCTTGGCAGACGGGGTTGCGGTCCAACGCCCCCGCCCGCCAAGCCGCGCCCCGGACGCGAGGTCCAAGGATCCTACCACCACCGTGGCTGGAAACCCAGGGGCGGCCCGAAGACGTGGGGGTCTCCGGGCCAGTTTGCTGCTGGTTGGCCAGCCGGCCCGGGCACCAAGCCCGCTGCCGGAGGACAACCTACCATCTCATCATCGTAATATGAATGCGTAGAAGGTGCGACACTGCCCGCGCAGGCAAACACCTGCGCCAACCCTGGCCAAAGCAGGCGGGCAGGGCTCTGGCTGCCCAAGCAGGGGCTCCCGTGACACTTGTTTCTATAAGCCAGGAGCCCATTTCCCATCCTGGGCATGGCAACGCTCCTTTCGAGGAGGGTTCCGGCCTGGACCTGGTGGTGCTCATGCGAACACAAATCTTAGTCGTCGCATTGCTCGTCGCGACCCTGCCGGCACAGGCCAGTCTGGTTGAGGAGCAGATGGCAGGCCAATGCAGCCAGCAGCCCCTCGATGCCTTTGATTCCCTGTTCTGCCAGTACCAGCTCAATGACGGCGGTGCCAACGGCGACGCGCCCGACACATGCGGGGATCCCGGACGTCCCGTGCCGAAGGAGCCACGCACGGGGCTTCTGGTCCCGGGGGACGACGAGGAGGATCACTACTTCCTCGACCTCGGCGCCGGCGCCACCAACGTGACGCTGGAGCAACCCCACAGTACCACCCTGGCCCCCGGCGCCTCCATCGTCCTGGAGGTCCGGCCGGTCACCGACGGAGCGTGCGGAGACCCCACCGGCGCGAGGAGCACGGGGCAGTCGACGGCGTACCTGTTTGGCCTGCCGTCGGACACCCAGACGGTTTCGCTGGCCGGCCTGCCCCAGGGTCGCTACGACGTGGGCGTGCGCATGGCCTACGGCGCCGAGGCGATGGCCGGGCCTGCCCCCGCAGCCGGCCCCATGGCCGTGCACGCTTCCCCTGATGGCGTGGGCATCGACGGTAGCACCGAAATCCAGTTCATGTGCCAACCCTACTGCGGCCTGTCGACCAACACGGCAGCCTGCACTTGGGGCATCCAGATCACGCAGCCTGTCGACTCGGCGTTGTGCTACCTCGTCGCGCTGGGCATCTTCCTGGGCTCCCTCGCGAACCTCATTTTGGGTTGTGTCGGCCCCGGTGTTCCCCCCACGCCCAACATCGATACTTGCTTGCACATCGTCATGGCGGCCGTTGACTGGCTCGCCACGCCTGGTCAAACGGACAGCCAGGCGCGCAACGTGCTGCCTCTCCACTACCGCATCGCGGCCACGACCGATTAGAACACAAAGTCCGCTCCTGCTACGACCCCATGGCCCCCGACATCTCGTCCATCATTACCCTCGCTGCGGGGATTCCACTCGTAGCCTTGGGTGCCACCCTGCTCGTTTTGCGGCCGGGGCGCCTGCAGCAAACCTACTTTGGGCTGTTTGCCGCGGTGTGGGGGGTCCAAACCATGGCGATGTCGCTCGGCTGGGCAACCGATTGGCTCGTCCTGCACCGCCTCGGCGTTCACGTGAGCATTGCGCTGGTGCCGGCATCTGCGGTTCTGCTCGCCTTGTTCGTGGGCAGCCTTGAAGGCCGCCGCGTAACCCCGGCCCTCGTCGTTGGCGGGGCTGGTGCCTTGGCCACTTGGACTGTCCTGCTGGTGGAGCCGCAGTTGCTGCTGCTTGAGGTCGGTAGGGCCGCCTCGGGCGAGCTGACCACGCGCTTCCGGCCGGTGGAGTTCCTCCTCGTCAATCTGCCGCTGTACGCGGTCTACTACCTGGCGCTTGGCTCGCTCTATGCCGGCTATCGCCGGGCGCCGGTTGGCTCTCAGCGGTACCAAGCCCGCGGCTTGTTGCTGGCTTTCGTCATTTTCCTCGGCTACGCCACGACGAGCAACCTGCTGGCGTTCCTTGACCTGCCCTCGCATTTTGCCGCCGACGCGCCCTCCACGACGGCCCGCATTGCCCTGTTTGCCGTCGGCGACGTGTTGCTTGCCTTGCTGGCGTTGCACCTGGTGCTACGGCCGGCGAGGCCCGAGAACGTCGACCTGTGGCTGGTGGCCGCGTTCGTCCTGCCCGCCGCCGTGGCGGCCGTCGAATTCCTGCTCTTTGGCCCGGGCAGTATCTACGCGCTGGCCGGCCTGCGCATCCTGTCCGTCGCCATCCTGACTTACACGCTGGCCCGCCACAACTTGTTCGACATTGAGGTTCGGCTGTCGCGACTGGCGGCCCCGGTGGCGGCTGGCGGCCTGATGGCTGCCGGCGTGCTCGGCGGCATCGTCCTTGGCGTGGGCTGGGGTGGCTGGGCGCCCGCCTATCCGTTGGCGGGAGGCGCGGCGCTGGCCAGTGTCACGCTGCTGGCCGGTCCCCGCGTCGGCGGGCGCATGCTGCCGGCGGCCCGGGAGGAGACCGAATTCCTGTACCAACGCAAACTGGAGGTCTACCGTGGCACCCTCGAACAGGTGCTCGCCAGCCGCCAGCCCACGGACGCCGGCGAACTGAAGCGCCTGCGCCGCAGCCTCGGCATCAGCGACCGCGAGCATGTGATCATCGAATACATGGTGCGCCAGACGCTCGGCCGCCAGGCGGCGCCGGGGCCCGACGCGGCCCCCCGTGCCGGGCCGGGAGCCATGTTGCTCGAACGGTACAAGGTTGAGCGACTGCTGGGCGAGGGCGCCCATGGCCGCGCCTATTTGGCCCACGACGAGACCCTGGGCCGGGAGGTCGTCGTCAAGGCGGTCGGCACCGTTGTCTTTGGCGGCCGGGCCGCGAAGTTGCTCATGCGCGAGGCGCGCATCGCCGGTAGCATCCAGCACCCCAACATCATCAGTATCTTCGACATGACCGAGGGAACCCAGGAGGCGTTCATCGTCATGGAGTACGCCGACGGCGGCAACCTGCATGGGCTGTTGCGCCGGCGCCGCCTGGACCTCTATCAGGCCGCGTACCTGCTCGACCAGATCCTGGCGGGCCTGGAGGCGGCCCACGAGAAGGGCGTCGTCCACCGGGACATCAAGCCTGAGAACATCCTGCTGACAAAGGGTGGCACGATCAAGCTCGCCGACTTTGGCGTGGCCCGCGAGGCGCGGCCGGATGCCACAGGACTGGAGGGTGGTGCCTTGGGCACGCTGCTGTACATGAGTCCCGAGCAGGTGCGCGGCCGCGACGTTGACGCCCGCAGCGACCTCTACGCCGTCGGCGTCGTGTTTTATCAACTGCTCACCGGCCGCTTCTACCTCAAG
>JBFJYU010000112.1:0-9182 GCA_041622435.1 Thermoplasmatota archaeon
CAAGTTGTCGTGCAGAAACGCAACGTCACCGGTGACCCGGGCCGGCGCATCGCCCCTGTTCTCGATGGAGAAGGGATAGTCTGCCCAGACCTCCTCACAGCACCGAACCAGGTGGTTGATGGTGAGCCGCTTCGCCGGGCCCGCCACGACCGCGTCGCCGGCCATGAACGCGATGTCCTGGTCGGCCTCCAGGTGCCCCATGGCGCGGTGCCAATGGATGGGGCGCTCGAAGCTGACGCGTTCGCCCGGTGCAAGGTCCCACGAACCTCGCACGGAGGCGGCGTCGCCGTGCGCCGACACACCCGGCGCGGCGAGCAGAAACCCGATCGCCAAGACCACCAGAATCAGCGTGAAGCGCATGGAACTGGATCAACGACACGGGTATAGCGGCACCGCACACCGCATGCGCACTTTCGGCCCCCGTGTGGGCGGCCTCAACTCCGCAGGATCTTCGCCATCGCCTTGCCCCGGGCCAACTCATCAATCAATTTGTCCAGGTAGCGAATTTCGCGCATCAGGGGATCCTCGATCTCTTCGACGCGCACGCCGCACACGACGCCCTTGATGAGCGAGCGGTCCGGGTTCATGGCGGGCGCTTGCGCAAAGAATTCCTCGAAACTGGTTTCCTGCTCCAGTTGGGCTTGCAGCCCGGCGGAGTCGTAGCCGGTCAGCCAATGGATGATCTCGTCAACTTCCGCCTTGGAGCGATCCTTGCGCTCCGCCTTCTGCACGTAGAGCGGGTACACGTTTGCAAACGCCATGCGGAAGATGTTGTGCGCCATGGGGGACCCCCACGCGCCCGGGGCATTTCACGCATTGCGGCCGGGGCGGCGACGCCGCGATTCGGCCAGGGGCAGCGCAGTCTAAGACCGGAACACCAGGGTGGAGAGGCCGATGTGGATGATGTCGCCGCTGCTCAGGCGCACGGGCTGAGTCGGGTCCATCCGCTCGTCGTTGAGGAAAGTCCCGTTGCGCCCGGTTGGAAGCGCCTGGAGCAGCCCCCGGCGGCCGTCGCGGATGAGGCGGGCGTGCCGGTGGGACACCCAGGGGTCGTAGTCAAGCGGCACCGCCGCCTCCGGGTCGCGGCCAATGTCCCCATCCTGAAACGGAAACCGTCGGCCCGTGCCGGCGCCCTTCACCAGAACCAGGTGCGGGCCCTTGAACTCCTTGCTGCCACGCTTGGACGCCGGGTCACTGATGCGCGTCTCCTCCGCCAGATCGCCGTGAACCTCCACCTCGCCAAGCAGACGAGCCTGTTCCATGACCTCAAAGAGGCGGCCCCGCCGCACCAGGTAGCGGGTACCCGCCCCCGGCTGGGTTTCGGGCAATTCGGCCACGAGGCCCAGCGCCACGAGCTTGGCGATGTGGTGCGTGACCGCCTGGCGCGTCATGTTGGCGCGGCGGGCCCCCGGGCCGCGGGTCGGGGCCAATTGAAGCTCGGCCAATGTTCGGGGCCACGCGAGGATGTTGAGAAGCCGCAACCTGTTCTCGTTGCCCAAGACCCTGAAGACAGTCTCCAGGTCCTTGAGGTCAGTCTGAGCCACGACCCGAACTGGCGCCAGGCCTTCTTGGTCGTGCCGGCGGAACTGCGGAGGAAGTCCTTTTGTTTCGCTTTTCGATCGCCTGGTGTGCCCATGTGGTCATGGGGGGTCGGACAATCGACGGCTGCCGCCATGGCCGTGGTGGCTTTGCTGGCAATGGGATCCTCCGGCCAGTTGGCCGCCTTTCCAGCCGGTTCGAGCGGCGAAGCAGCGACTCCTGCCACCGACGGCGCCGGCCTGACGGGACTCGAACCCGCCACGATCGACCAGGCCGCCCAGCTCAGGGGAAACGTAACATGGATGGCGGCCAACGGGACGTACGTGGAGTTCACGCTGCGAACGCCCGCCCACCAGGCGCCGCTCGACTCAAGCCTGTTCGCGCTCCACATCAACGGCAAGTTGCGCGGGCCACCCCATGGAGCAACCTGGCACAACGACACCGTGCGGCTGTCGTGGTTGTCCGGCTTCGGCTCCAGCGACGTTGTCCGCGTCGTCGCGCTGCCAACCGCAACCCTGCCCGGCGTCGATTTCACTGTAGCTTCATCAACGCCGCGGGACGTGTTGCCGGCCCCACGAACCCACCACGCGGCAAGCATGGACCCCGCCACGGGCTTCATCTACATCATTGCGGGCCGGGGTTACCTCATCGATGAAGGGACCGGCCAGTGGACGCACCGGCGCGTGCTCGACTCCATCCTCCGGTACGACCCTGCCACGGGGGAGACGCGGACCATGCATGCGCGCGCCCCCTACCCCCTCTTTGATGCGAACGTCGCGTGGGACCCTCGCCCGACCCTGGCTTGCCCCCAGGGCTGCGGATATGTTTTTGGCGGCGGCACCGGCAACGACATCCAACGCCAGGAAATCCTCCGCTTCGACCCGAGCGTGGACGTGGCGCTGGAAATGAACGCGCGCCTGCCTGTGGAGGCGTACGATTACCATGTGGTCTTCGTAGGGGATCGTTTCTTGATCAACAAGGCCGGCATCGCGGGCGGCCCGTCCAACACGCTGGGTTCGAGCCGCTGGCTCCAGTACGACCCCGTGGAGGGCATTCTCAACGAAACGGCGTCGTGGGCGCCGACGCCGGAAGGCCGGATGGGAACGGCGTGGATCGCCAACGACCCGGAATGCCTTGCCGGGTGCATCTACTCGTTCGGGCGCTGGGTGCACGATGACGAGGATGTCTTCGAAATCGAGGGGGAGCTCGACGGCGACGCCATTTCCCGCGTCGTCCGGTTTGACCCCGTCACGGGCGTCAGCACGCCGTTGGCCGGCGGCACACCCGGTGCCGTTGACCCCGATCACCTGCCCGTGGTGGACGGTGTCGTAGTCCTGCCTTTGCTCGGCGATTGCGCCAGCAATTGCGATGTGCCAGCATCCTCGGGCGCTTACGATATCGGCGCTGATGAAATGAGCCGTTTGCCGTTCATCCTCGAAGAGCCAAAGGTGCGCGCCGGCTGGGTGATTACCCACCAGATCTGGATGCTGGGCGGCCACGACGGGGACGACGACCGGGTGCCCTCCCGCGAGATTCGTACGGCGCCACTGCCTTAGCCGAATTCGTCAGGCACCGCGTCCCGCATGGCTCGTGCCGAGGAATGCCGGGCTTTGGGATCGGCGGCGAGTGCCTGCTCGAACCATGGCCGCAGGGCCAGGGGCACGAGCGCCCAATCCGGGGCCGGGCCGCTGGCGACGCGCAATTGCTGATCCGTGAGTGTGTCCCCCGGATGAGCCGGCGTCACCCGCTCGCCCGTCAGGACTTCGTAGAGGACGGCGGCCATGGAATACAGGTCTCCGGCAACACCCACGCGATGGCCCCGCGCCTGTTCGGGGCTCATGTATGCCACAGTTCCCACGGCGGGGTCTCCCAGCCGGGTCACCTCGTCGCTGGCCTTCGTGGCCAAGCCGAAGTCGGCCACTTGAACGCGGCCGTTTTTGGTCAACAACAGGTTGGCGGGCTTGATGTCGCGGTGGACGATGCCGGCGTCGTGGATGGCAGCCAAGCCGCTGAGAGCATCGGTCGCCCACGCATGCCATGTTGCGCCGTCGGCGCGGCGCTGGTGCAACGAGCCGCCGGCGGCGTAGGACATGATCAGGCAGGCGCCACCCACGGACACCACTTCGTCAAGGATGGAGACGACGTTCGGGTGACGGACTGACCGGAGAAGCTTGGCCTCGCCGCCGGGCAACCCGTACCACTGCTTGACGACGACCAACCGGCGCTCCCGCCGATCCCGGGCCAGCCGCACCTGGCCGTGGGCGCCGGAGCCGATTCGCCGCCCGATACGGTAGCGGCCGTCCAGCACGACGCCCGCGCGGAGACTCTGCGCCAGCGCCGCCCGCCGGCGGGCTTCGTCCATGACAACCCATGCCGCTCCCGCAGCGCCGCCGGTGACGCCACCCCCCACCAGCGCCAGCACGGGGGTCCACTGGAGCAGGACAGCCAGCGTCAACCAGCCCAGCAGGCTGGCAGCGGCGGCCACCAAGGTGGCTCCCAGCCAAGCCGCCAAGCGCTCACGCGTCAGGGTAGCCATGATGATGGGACCCGCCGGCGCCGTCAGCAGCGCCAGCGGGGCTCCCGTCCAAGCGCCCCATGCGGCCACCAGGGCCGCCGCCCCGGCCGCAACGATGCTGGGCGCCATCCAGCGGCGACCCAAGCCGGATATGGCAACGTAGGCGATGGCGGCGGCGCTCGACCAAAACGATAGCACATGGGCGACGGGCAGCCACCCATCCCCGATCAATGCCGGCCTCCGCGTGGCCTGCGAGCCATTGATCCCACGTGCAAACACTTCCTTGCACCCGGTTTAACCTTGGGGGGCTGGGGTTGTCCCCGGCGCGCCGGCGTGGTGCGCACGGACAAATGTGAACGAACGTGAACAAGAACATCATTGTGGCTGCCGTGCTGGCTCTCCTGGCACTCCCCCTGACCAGCGGCATCGTTGGCGGCAACCAGAGCGAAACCGACGCCTACTACACGTGGCTCGACAGTTATGGAAACCCTGAAGACGGCCCCAATTTCAATGAGAAGTGGGACTCGATCATCTACACGGGCCTTCGCATGCCCGCTTGCGACGACTGCGTTTTCTCGGTGCCCATCGGATTTGACTTCGAATTCTACGGCACCAGCTACGATGAGGCCCAAGTCAGCACGAATGGTTTCATCGCGTTTGGCGAGGGCGTGTCCTCCGGCTGCTGCAGTGGCCAGGAGCTGCCCAACAGCTACGGACCCCAGGAAATCATCGCCGGCTGGTGGAATGACCTGCTGCCCGGTGGCAGCGGTAACACGGGCGGCGACTGCGGCAATATCTTCACAGAGACCCGCGGCGAGGCTCCTGAGCGCACCTTCACGGTCGAATACGCCCATGTGGCCCACTACGGACACTGCTATGCCGGCTGGTGGGCGCAGTACCACGTGTACTTCCAGATCGTCCTGCACGAGTCCACCTGCGAGATTGACATTCTCATCAACAAGGCCGACAACGATGGTAGCCGGTACACGATTGGCATCGCCGGCACGGACCTGCTGGGTGAGCGCCAAGGCACGACCTACCAGACCGGTACTGACTATCGCAGTTGGGTGATGCGTTCCCGCGCCGTGACGTTCACGCCAGTCAACGGCTGCGTCGGCCTGCCTGACGGCACCGTCGATCCGGTCCACGAACTGCTGCCTTAACCAATTCAAGGCTCCGCTTCTTTTCCTTCGCTCCGTTTTTTTTAGCAGGCACCCTGCGTGGGGATGGCTGCGGCCAGAACTCAGGACGCGGCGGCCTCGGCGGCTCCCTTGATGTCCGCCAGGTCCCCGCTGAGCGCCTTGCGCATCGAGCCCTTGGCCATCCAGCCAGTCAGGGCCCACATGATCTTGGCGCCCATCGTCTGCGGCGTGCCCTCAAACGTCATCGTCAGGCGCGAGCCGCCGCCCGCGGGCTCCACGGCCACGCGCATCTCGTAGATCGAGCCGTGGCTCTCGGCGCGGGTGTCGTAGAACCGGGGCTCCTGGGCCGCCGTCACCCACATGACCTCCGTCGCCTCCTTGCCAAACATCACTCGCGTCTCGCGCCACTTGAAACCCACGAGCGACGGCCCCGTGGCGGGTTCAAGCACTTCCACTTTGGTGATGCCCCGGATGGTCGCAGCCGCGTTCTCAATGTCGGAGACGATCTTCCAGACCGCCTCCGGGGAGGCCTGGATGTCGGTGGACACGCTCATCTTCATGCAGGCGGCAGCGGCGGGCCGGATCAAAAAGTGCGCCCTTGGACTCCGCGCAACCCGCTGAGTGGCTCACCCGGTCACGTCAATGAACACGGCGCCGTCTTCCTCGGACGCCTCAAACGTCTGGATTGGCGCGGGCGACTTGCCCATGGCAATCAGCCCGTGGGTCCACTTGGGCGTCGGGACACCGGCGAACGAATTCACCCAGTCAAGATTCTTGCCCGAGCAAACATCGAATTTGGATCCGTGCCACGGGCATTGCAGCGTCGAGCCGGACAACTTCCCCTTGGCCATGGACATGCCCAAGTGAGAGCATTTGTTCTCAACTGCACAAGGGCGCCCATCCACCCGCGTCACCAGAATGGAGCGATTTTCCACGCGCGTGGAAAAAATCTCGCCTTCACGGATGTCCTCGGATTTGGCGACTTCAAAGCGGGTCACGAATCAAGCAGCCTGTGCCATCTCGAAATAGGTTGCCATGGCACGAACCTTGTGGCGGAGGGCCATCGGTCCGGATTAACGCCTCCCAGTCCGTCGCCGCGTGCGGCCGCGTCAGCGCGAAGTTCCCCTGGCCGACGCCGCCGCAACCCCTTTGTCGAGGCGCGCCGACCGCGTCGTCGTGTTTCAGACCCAGGCAGCGCCGCAGACGGTCCGGTATTTCCGCGTCAGCTTTCACCTGATGCGCATCCTGGCCATCGATTGGTGGACCACGCTGGCGGGGCTGATTCTTGGATTCAGCTTTGTTTTCTTTGACGATCTTCGACTGGCCGGCATCATTCTGGTTGCCGTGTTTGGGACTCTGTTCTCGGCCGAATGGATTTTCACGAATTGGTTCGCCCGCAAGGCGGCGGAAAACCTTGGCTATACGCTCGGGAGCGACGAATTGATTGTCGAGTCCGGCGTCTTCATTCAGCGCCGCGCCAAGATCCCGTTCAGCCGGATTCAGGACGTGACGCGCACACAGGGTCCGATCGAGCGCATGTTCGGGGTTTCGACGCTGCTCGTCCAGACGGCGGGCCAAAGCGGGCCAACGGGCCCCGAGGGCAAGCTTCGGGGAATCACGGATCCCGACGCGATGGCCGAGACCATCATGGCTGCGGTGAAAGGGGCTTAGCAGTTGAGGGTCGGTCGCGGTTCGCCCGCGAACCTTGGGGGCCCAAACCCTTCCTGGTTCTGGGCCGCCACGGCCCGGACCTGGTGCGTGTCGGCGCGTCGGAGCGCGACCAGCGCTCTTGTCGTCGTGCGAACGCTTTTGCCCCACTGCGACGACGCCCATGCATGACGAATCGGCCCGAGGACGCCAACGGCGCCGCCGAGCTCATCTACGTGATGGATCCGCACTGCGGCTGGTGCTTCGGTTTCTCCGGCACGATGGACGAGATCGTGGCTTATTGCAGGCAGACGGCGCGCCTCAACGTGTCGCTGGTGACGGGTGGGCTTTTTCACCCCGCGTTGGGCACTTCTTCGGCTTTCGCTGAGTCCAAACGGCCAATCGCCGAACGGGTGGCGGCGCTGTTTGGCGTGCGCTTTGCCGAGGGCTACTTTCGCGATGTCCTGGCATCCGGCCACTTGGACAGTCTCGTCCCGTGCCAGTTCATCAATGCCGTCAAAATACTCGAGCCCGACGCCGCGTTCGGGTTTGCGCATCGGTTGATTCGAGCGGCGTTCACTGAGGGACGGGACATTTCGCAAGCCTGGGTTTGCCAGCAGGTCGCCGGCGAACGAGGCCTCGACCCGGCGGCCGTTGCGGCTGGCGCAGGCTCTCCCGAGGCGGTCCGTTTGACGCAGGAATCGTTCGATCTGGCCCGGCGGCTGGGCACTGGGTTTCCGTCGCTGTTCCTGCGCCGCGGTGATTCCTTGACCCACTTGGGTGGCGCCGACCTCACGCTGGAGTCACTCAAATCGAGCCTGGAGGATTACCTTGAGGACCCGAGCTAGCCTGCGGGGTCGGGGGATGCGGCGCGACGCGTTGGCCAGGGATCCTCGGCAACCGACGCACCATGTGCCAAGCCAGGGGCACTGAGGCGCGGGGCCCGGCACTGTGCGGTCGTCGCGGACGCCACGGCGTCAGCCACGGCCGTTTCCAGACGTTCAAGTGGAGGCACCGGCATCGCGAGCCATGGTGCAAGAAACCCAATTCCTGGACAAGGTCCGGGCCGAGCACACGCAGGACATGACGGGCAAGATCGTGGCGATCACAGGCACCACCAGCGGGACCGGTTTTGTGTGCGCCCGCGAGTGCGCCCGGGCCGGCGCGACGGTGTTGCTGCTCAATCGCTCCAGCCCACGCGCCGAGGCCTCGCTGGCGGAGTTGCGCACGGCCGTGCCGGAAGCAACCTTCGAATCAATCCCTTGTGACTTGCAGGATTTCCAGAGCGTGCAAGCGGCCATCGACCACGTCCGGGGCAAGTACGATCGTCTCGATGTCCTGTGCAATAACGCGGGCGTCATGGCGCTGAAGGACGAAGCCACCCAGGACGGCTACGACGTGCAGATGCAGACGAACTGCATCAGCCACTTCCTCCTGACCAAGGGCTTGTTCCCGCTGCTCAAGAAGAGCCCCGACGCGCGCATCGTCAACCACACCTCCATGGCGCGCCTCGGCCCCAATCTGGATGAACGCTACTTCGGCAAGAACGGCGGCAACCTGGGCGGCGACGGCGACGAGAGCCAGGGCTTCGAGGGGCCCCGCTGGGCGCGCTACCACCAAACGAAGCTCGTCAACTGCGCGTTCACGTACGGCCTCAAGCAGCGACTCGACGCGGCAAGCATCACGAACATCAAGCCCCTGCTGGCGCACCCCGGCCTCTCGGCGACCAACTTGCAGGTCACCACGGCCGCCGACGGCGGAATGGACGCTGACTCCCCGTTCATGCAGCAAGCCCAGACGCCCGAGGATGGCGCGCTGGGCATCATCCGGTGCTGCATGGACCCCGGCGTCCAGAGCGGCGACTTCTACGGCCCCGAGCTGTGGGTCGGATTCCCGGGCAAACTTGAGCCCGAACCGCTGCTGATGGACCCGGAAAACATCCGCGTCAACTGGGAGGGCTGCGAAGCGGCGGTTGGGGAGTTTGAGGTCTAGGGTTTGCCGGGCGCGCCCGTGCGAGCGAAGCGGTCACCCCGACCGCAGCGGTGGCGATGGGGGCGGCGACGATCATGTGGCGCACAGACGTGGAGGTTCCGGCCGAACGCTGCGTCGCAGTCCGGCTGTGTGCGCCGGTGGGGCGCCGCGTCGTGGGCCAATGGGCGTTCGACGCAGGCTATGTATACAGGCTGTCTACAATGGTTGCATGATGCCAACGCGCGTCGTCTCCTTCCGCGAAGAGGAGGCACTCCTGAACTTCGTCCGCAGCCGTGGCCTCAACCCGAGTCAGGTGGCCAAGGAAGCGTTCGAGCGGGAAGTGGAACGCCTGCGCGGAAGCACGGATC
>JBFJYU010000113.1:0-9122 GCA_041622435.1 Thermoplasmatota archaeon
GCCTGGTGTTCCTTCCGCGCCGTCGGTTCCCCAGCAGCCGTCCGCGACTGCGGCGCCTTCGATTCCCACTGTGCCGGAGCCGTCCATCGAGGCCCCTGGCGTCCCCGAGCTTCCCGGTACGCCCAAGGCGCCCGAGAGCCCGCTGGGCCCGGCGACGCCTGCGGCACCCGCAGCGCCGGCGCAGCCCGACGTTCCCGCAATCCCGCTCATTGCGCCCGCTGGCCCCGAGGCCCCCGCCGTCGCGGTCGGCGTGGACGTGCCCGCGGCCCCCGAGGTTCCGGAATTCCCCGGCGTCGAGGCGGCCCGCCTTGATCCCGCCGAGCTTCCGACGCTGGCCGAACCCGAGTTGCCCGTGGCGCCGGACGTGATGCAGGCCCCGAACCTGCCCGCGCCGGTCCCCGCCACGATCCTGACGCCGGATCTGCCCAACCCCGCGGCGACCTTGGCGTCCGTGACGCCGATTGAAGTGGTGACGCCCGAGTTGGTCCCTGCTCCCGCCGATTTGCCGGCCGCGCGCCTCGACAGCCCCCTGTCGGCGGCGCCGCCGGAGGCGTGGCTCGACCCGGCCTTCAGTCTGGATCTTCCCACGCTGCTGGACTTCCTCGGCGACTTGTCGGGTCTCCGCGAGGACGCGCTATACGACTTGCTGGGGCTGCTCGATGAGGATCTCGAGTTCCCCGAGGAGATCGAGGGCCCGCTTGCCCGGTTCGCCGAGGTGGCCGAGCCCGTGGCTGACCTCGATGGCACGGTGGACGAGTTCACCCAGTCGGTCGAGGATCTGATTGCGCCGCCGGCCCTTCTGGATGAGGCCGGCTTGGACGAGCACGTGGGGGCGATCATCGAAGCCCTCAACGACGCTGGCCAGCAGCTCTCCTACACGGGCATGGTGAACGGCCACGAGTTCAATGGCACCTGGCAGGTGCCGACGCTGGTTGACATCAACGGCGACTCGGTGCCCGATCTCATGGTTCAGATGACGCTCCAGCCGGAGCTCGGCGAGGGCCTCGTGACGGACCTCGTGGAGGGCGGGCCGGTCCAGCCGCGCATGGTCGTCGAGCGCCTCAACGGAATCGTCGACCCCCGCGCCATCGTGGGCGAGACGTTTGGTCTGCTTGACGATCTCGGCTCGCTCCCGTCGATTCCCGAAATCGGTGTTGACGTGCCCATCACCCAGTCGCAAGTCGCCCTTGCCGGGGTTGGCACCGATTCCCTGATGCAGTCGCTGCGCGCGGACGCGGACCGGACGCTCGGCGCGACGGAGCCGTTCCCGTACGAGCTCACGCTGGCGTTCCACATGCCCGGCACCGGCGAACTCGTGGTGCACGATGTCCGTGTCGCCGGCGGCGCGGACCACATGGATGTCCTGTTGCGGGGTGTCGGCCCCAGCATTGAGCTGGCGACGGCTGGCGCGTCGGGCTCGTTCGAGCTGGCCACGTCCGTGTTGCACGACGAGACCGTCGACGGCGACGTGGCCACGGTTGCCGTGCGCGGCGAGCAGCCGCCGGTCCACATGCAGATCAGCGGCGACATCGTCGTCGACCGCCAGAAGGCCGTCCTAGATGTGCAACCCACAACCCCGTACGACGTGGAAGTGCTGGCTCGACGCGGCACCAGCGCGGGCGGCATCGGGATCATTGCGTCCAGCGAGGCGCTGGGGACGACCAAGGCGGTCGTGCGCGGCGACGAACTGGTCCTTGACGTGTCGCTGGGCTCCTCGCTGGCGATTGCCCATCAGACCTTCGGGGCGGCCACGGAGCCCTTCCAGCACCGTGGTTTCGTCGTGGAGGATGCCCAGACCCGGACGACGGCCACGCTTTCGGAGGAGCGCATCACGGTCGACGCGTCCGATCGCGGCAGCACCTACCGCGCCGTGGCCGGCCAGGTGAGCGATGGCTACGACTACGCCACCTGGGCGTTCGTCCAGGAGGCGGGCCGCGAGTTCGCCGTGGACGCCACCAACGGCCTGGAGTTCACCAACGACATCGCTCCCGCCGAAGTGCGGGCTGTGGCGGCGCGCAGTTCGGCCGCGGCGCTGGAGGTGGGTTTCCAGATGTCGGGCTTCAAGCTCAACGACGAGCTGGTCGCCTTTGCCCTGCCGGGCATCCGCAGCGCGACGGCGGTTCCTGACGGCGAGGGCGGCTTCACCCTGCGCACCTCCGCGTCCCTGTCGAGGCAGTTCACGGTTGATGTCGAACAGCAGACGGCCAACGGTTTGGAGTCGCAGCGGTTCGGCTTCTCCAGTTTGCCCAGCTCGCTGGCTCTTGACATCAGCGCCTCCAGCCTCAACATCGGCGGCTCCCAGAACATCGACAAGGTGGTCGGCCACCTGAACCGGCCCCTCGACGGCGCGGACGCGGCGGCAACGCGCACCGCCGTCGTCCTGGGCGACCTGAATGGCACGGCATCCGTCGCGATGAAGGAGGCGAACGTGAACGTCATGGCCAACGGCGAGCTGGATACGGGCACCGTCCTGTCGTCGAACGTCGTTGACGACGCCGGCGAACACCAATTCATGGCGGTCGAGGGCAACCACATGCTCGCCGATGTCACCGGCGCGGCCCGCCAGCACTCGGCCAAGGTCACCAATGTCGCCAGCCCCGACACCGGCGTCGGCGGCATCACCAGCGGCCTGTCCGGCGCCACTGGCAACATCGACCTGAACCTGGGCCTGGAGGGTCCCATGTGCTGGAGCTTCGGCAAGGACGCCAACGTCCTCCGGTTCTGCATCAGCAACGTCCCCGCCGAGATCGGCGTCGACTTCCAACTCGTCCCCAGCCCCAGCATCACCTACCGCGCCACCGAGGAGATCGCCAACGTCTCCCTGCAATTGCTGGCGCCCGATGTGGACATCCTGTTCTACGTCAATGGCATCCCTGAGGAGGTCAGCCTCGAGTTCACCCGTGACGGCGCCGACCTGATCATGAGCGACCGGCTGGACGCGATTGGCCTGGCCGCGCGGCTGCGCGACACCACCATGGGTGTCGGCATCGAATCCATCCCGTCGACGCTGAGCTTCGCTTGGGGCGAGGCTGGCATGGGCGTCGGTATACCCGCCGGCGACGCCATCGGCCGGGTTTACGCCAGCATTTCACGCCCGGGCCTGGCGTTCTTCACCGAATTCGTGCACCTGCCCCAAGTGGGCTTCGACTGGGACAGCGATTCCATGGCCGTTGATCTGGGCGGCGACCGCATCGAGAGCGCCGTCCTGCAGCTTATCCTGGCGCCGGAGTCGGCGCCGACGGCGGCCCTCCAGTTGCTCTTCGAGGCCGAAGGCATTCCCGGCATGGCCGCCGGCTGGACCGCCGATGGTGGTTCCTTCGGCAGCGACGGGGCCCTCGACAGCATCGACCTGCAACTCATCCAGGGCATTCAGGACGATCCCAACCTGAGCCTGATCTTCCAGATCAGCGACGTGCCCCAAATCGAGGGCGCCACGTGGACGGCCTCGTCGTTCGACTTGGATCTGGGCGGCGAGCGCATCGGCGGCGTCTTCTTCCAGTTCCTCGCCGGCGACATGCAGCTGTACCTGGACGCCGCCGGCGTGCCGGGCCTGAGCCTGGCGTGGGGTGCGGCCAGCGGCGGCATGACCACCAGCGGCCGGCTGGACCGCATCGAGGCGTTCTTCCGCAAGGGCACGGCGGCGCCCCTGATCCAGGTTTTCCTGAGCATCGAGGACGTGCCGCAGATCCGCGACTCGTCGTGGGGCACGAGCATCAACTTCGACTTCGCGGGCGACGATCGCATCGGCTCCATCCTGTTCGAGTTCATCTCGGACCAGGTGGACGACGCCAACGACATCCTGTTCCAGTTCGAGGCGACCGGCCTGCCCGGCTTCGCGCTCGACCCCGACGCGCGGACCCTGTCCACGGACGAACGCATCGAGTACGTGCGCTTCTACGTCCGCCTCGGACCCGAGGCCGCGCCGCCCCTGCTCGTCGGCTTCGAGCTGGAAGGCGTGCCCAAGATCGATCGGCTCGGCTGGGCTGACGGCGTGGACCTCCGGTTTGACCCCGTGGACGCCCAAGTTGAGCGCATCGAGCTGATCTTCCGCTCGGACGCGCCGGGCACCACCAGCGACCTCTACGCCCACTTCCTGGCGCGCGGCGTTCCCGGCCTGCTCATGGATGCCACGAGCGGTGTCCTTGAGAGCCGCGGCGTGCTGGACGAATTGACGCTCGACTTCCGGTTGGGCGATGTCTTGGCGCCGGACATCGTCATGCTGTTCGAGCTGCTTGGGGTGCCCGAGATGCGCGCCGGCGCCTTTGGTGACGACGGATTCTCCCTCGGCTTCACGCCTGAGGATGCCCAGATCGAGGAGATCGAGTTCCTGTTCCGGGCGCGCCAGGACGGCGACGTGCCGGAAGAGTTGCAGATCCACGTCCAGGCGCTTGGGTTCCCCGGCATCGAGCTGGGCATGGGCAGCGTGGGCACGCTCGACACCAGCGCGCCCCTGGACAGCCTGGCTCTCAGTTTCCACGTCGGCCCCGTAAGCGCCCCGACGATCCGCTTCAACTTCGAAATTGAGGACGTGCCCGTGATCTCGGGCGCCACGTGGGATGAGGAACGCTTCAAGCTCGGCCTCGACGGCCAGATTGGCCGAATCACCCTGGAATTCGACCTCAACGTGGCCGATTCGGCCTCGGACCTGTACCTGTTGTTCAACTCGACCGGCGTTCCCGGCATCGAGGTGGCCTGGCCTGACGGTCAGGGTTCGATTGCAACCAACGGCAACCTGGACTCCCTGAACTTGGTCGGCATCGTCGGCCCCCGGAACGGGCTCGAACTGGTGGGCGAGGGCCTCTACGCGCGCCTCAGCGCGACCAACGTCCCCGCCATCACTGGCAGTTCCTGGGGTGACGACAACTTCGTGCTCGGCCTTGACGGTCGCATCGAAGAGATCGTCATCGAGTTCCGCGTGGACCTGCCCGGCGTCGCCTCGGACATCTACCTGGTGCTCGAGGCGGACGGCGTGCCCGGCATCGAGGCGCGCTGGCCCGACGGCCGGGGTATCCTCGAAACCCAGGACACTCTGGATGGACTCAACCTGCTCGTCGTCGTCGGCGAGCGCGACGGGTTCGCCTTGGCGGGCGAGGGTTTGTCCGTGCGCTTCACCCTGGCCGGCGTGCCCGCCATCACGGGCGGTTCGTTTGCCGAGGACGCGTTTGAACTGGGGCTGGACGGTCGCATCGACGAGATCATCATCGAACTCGTCCTCGATCAGGCCGGCACGGCCTCGGACGTCTACCTGCTGTTCAACTCCAAGGGGGTCCCCGGCGTGGCGATCAGTTGGCCCGATGGCCTGGGCGCGATTTCGACCGCCGACACCCTAGACCAACTCAACATCGTCGGCATCGTCGGCCCCCGCGACGGCCTGCGCTTGGCCGGCGAAGGCCTGTTCCTGGGGTTGTCCGCCAGCGGCATCCCGGCCATCGCGGCCGGCGCCTTCGAGCAGGAAGCGTTCCGGCTTGACATGGATGGCCGCATCGACAGCCTGGTCATCGAAGTGATCTTCGACCAGGCCGGCACCGCCGCCGACATCTACCTGGCGCTGGAGACCGAAGGCGTCCCCGGCATCGACGTCCGCTGGCCCAACGGCCAGGGTCTTGTGACCACCGATGACCAACTCGACCTCCTGAAGCTGTCCGCCGTTCTGGGCGGACGCGACGGCGCCGACTTGGTGGGTGAAGGTCTCGCCCTGCGCGTCGTGATCGAAGGCATGCCCGCCATCACGGGTGGCCAGTTCACCGACGACGCCTTCGTGCTGGGGCTCGACGGCCGCATCGACAGCGTCGTGCTGGAGATGATCATGGACCTGGAAGGCGACGCGACCGACGTCTACCTGCTCGTCAACGCCACGGGCGTGCCGGGCATCGACGTTCGCTGGCCCGACGGCGCCGGCACCATCACCAGCCAGGCCACGCTCGATGAGTTGACGCTCGTCGGCATCGTCGGCCCGCGCGAGGGCGCCAAGCTGGTGGGCGAGGGCATTTCCGTGATTTTCTCGGTCCTAGGAGTCCCCGCCATCACGGGCGGCGTGTTCCAGGACGATGCGTTCACGCTGGGCCTGGACGGTCGCATCGACGAGCTCATCCTCGAGTTGTCCGTGGATCAGGCGGGGCAGGCATCGGACATCTACGTGCTGTTCAACGCGCAAGGCGTGCCCGGCATCGACATGGCCTGGCCCGATGGCGCCGGCACCGTCGAAACCGACGGCACCCTGGACGCCCTCGATATCCTGGCCGTGCTGGGCCCCCGGGCCGGTGGCGCTCTGGCGGGCGAGGGACTCTCGCTCCGCTTCAGCCTGCGCGATGTGCCGGCCATCACCGGCGGCCAGTTCGCAGACGAGGTCTTCGCGCTGGGCCTGGACGGCCGCATCGGCGAAATCCTCGTGGAACTGGTGCTTGACCAAGCCGAGGATTCGGCCGACGTGTACCTGTTGCTCAACGCCGAGGGCGTTCCGGGCATCGATGTGGCCTGGCCCGACGGCGTGGGGAGCTTCTCCACCACGGGCGAACTGGACCTGCTGACGCTGGTCGCGGTCCTCGGCCCCCGCGCCGGCACCGACCTGGTTGGAGAGGGCCTGAGCGCCAAGTTCGTCCTGCGGGGCGTGCCGGCCATTACCGGCGGCGAGTTCGGCGGCGAGTCACTGGCACTCCCCTTGGCGGGGCGCATCGACGAGATTTCCCTGGAGTTCATCCTAGACGCCGCCGATGACGCCACGGACGCCTACGTCTTGTTCAACTCCAAGGGCGTCCCCGAAATCGAGGTTCGCTGGCCCGACGGCGAAGGGATCCTGTCGACCAATGGCACCCTGGACGAATTGAGCCTCCTGGCCATCGTTGGCCCCCGCGACGGCACCACCCTCGCAGGCGACGGTTTGTCGGCCAAGTTCGTCGCCAAGGGCGTCCCCGCGATCACCGACGGCCGCTTCGGCGGCGACCTGTTCGCCCTGCCCATGGATGGCCGCATCGAGAGCATCGGCGTGGAATTCATCCTGGACATGGCCGACGACACCACGGACGCCTACATCCTGCTCAACGCCGAGGGTGTTCCCGGCATTGATGTCCGTTGGCCGGATGGCCAGGGCACCATCAGCACCACGGGCACGCTCGATGAGCTCGGCCTCGTCGCGATCCTCGGCGCGCGCAGCGCCACGACCCTGGTGGGCGAAGGCATGTCGGCGCGCTTCGTGATTCGCGGCGTTCCCGCCATCACGGACGGCCAATTCGGCGGCGACGTGTTCGCGCTGCCCATGGACGGCCAAATCGACGAGATCACCATCGAGTTCATCCTTGACCGCGCCGACGACGCGGCGGACGGCTACGTCCTGCTGGCGGCGGCCGGAGTCCCGGGCATCGACATCCGGTGGCCCGATGGCGACGGCACGTTCGCCACGACTGGCACGCTCGACAGCCTTGACCTCGTCGCCATCCTGGGCCCCCGCGCGGGAACCCAACTCGTCGGCGAAGGCATGTCGGCAACCTTCGTGTTGCGGAGTATGCCAGCGGTGTCGGACGGTCGCTTCACCGACGACGGATTCGCTCTTGGCCTCGACGGGCAAATCGAACAGGTCGGCGTCGAATTCATCCTCGACCTGGCCGGCGAGACCTCCGATGTCTACGCGCTCTTCGACGCCCGCGGCCTGCCGGGAATCGATTTGGGCTTCACGCCGGGCGGCGGCACGATCACGACGACCGACGAACTGGATCTCCTGAACCTCGTGTTGCTCGTCGGGCCGCGCACTGGCACCACGCTCACGGGCCCCGGCCTGTCGGCCAAATTCGTCGTCGCTGGCGTTCCCGCCATCACGGACGGCGAATTCGGAGGCGATGTTTTCGCGCTGCCCATGGCCGGAAGCATCGACGAAGTGTCCATCGAAGTCATCATGGATTCCGCCGACGACGCCCTTGACGGCTACGCGCTCCTGTCAGCGAAGGGCATTCCTGGAATCGATGTTCGCTGGCCGGATGGCGAGGGAACCTTCGAGACCACTGGAACGCTTGACGAATTGAGCTTCGTCGCCATCCTCGGCCCCCGCTCGGGTACAACGCTCGTCGGTCATGGCATGTCTGCAACCTTCGTCTTGCAGGGCATGCCGGCTGTGACCGGCGGCCGGTTTGGCGGCGATTTGTTCAAGCTCGGGCTCGACGGTCAAATCACCCAGGTTGCCGTGGAATTCATCCTCGACATGGCCGACGACGACAACGATGTCTACGCCCTGCTCGATGCAAGGGGCCTCCCCGGAATCGAACTTGGTTTCACGCCCGATGGCGGCACGATCACGACGACCGACGCTCTCGATTCGGTTACCCTGGCGCTCCTAGTGGGTGCGCGCGACGGCCTAAATCTCGACGGCCCGGGCTTGTCGGCAAAGGCGGTCATCAGGGGTGTCCCCGCCATCACCGCCGGTGAGTTCGGAGGGACGGCATTTGCCTTGCCGATGGAAGACCGCATCGAGGAAATCTCGATCGAAGTGATCATTGTTTCCATCGACGACGCGGCTGACGGCTACGCGCTGCTGAGCGCCAAGGGCATTCCGGGCATCGATGTTCGCTGGCCGGATGGCGAGGGAACGTTCGAAACGACGGGGACGCTGGACGAATTGAGTTTCGTCGCGATTCTCGGTCCCCGCAGTGGCACGACGCTGCTCGGCCAGGGCATGTCTGCAACCTTCGTGTTGCGCGGCATGCCGGCCGTCACGGACGGTCGCTTCGGTGGAGATGTGTTCAAGCTGGGATTGGACGGCCAGATCGAACAGGTGGCCGTTGAATTCATCCTGGATCTTGCCGACCAGGCCAACGATGTGTATGCCCTGATCGACGCACAGGGCCTCCCTGGAATCGAGCTTGGTTTCACGCCGGGTGGCGCAACGATCACGACGACTGACCAATTGGATCTCGTGAATCTGGTGCTTCTCGTCGGCGCGCGCAGCGGCCTGGACCTTGTCGGTACGGGCCTGTCGGCGAAGGCCGTCATTCGGGGCGTTCCCGTGATTACCGGTGGTGAGTTCGGCGGCGACGTGTTCGCTTTGCCTATGGATGACCGCATCGAGGAAATCTCGATCGAGGTCATCATGGATGACGCGAACAATGCCAACGACGGCTACGCGCTCCTGTCGGCGA
>JBFJYU010000114.1:0-9012 GCA_041622435.1 Thermoplasmatota archaeon
GTGTGTCCCTGGCTCAGGGTGTACGAAACGCTGCCGCCGGACCAGTAGGCGATGTAGATCTGATGGGGGGCCGGCAGGTTGGTCGTGCAGGAGTCGGTCGTTGAGCCGCCGGCATTGCTGGAGCACAGGAGCGTTTCGCAGTCGGCGGAGTAGACGTACAGATCGGCGTCGCCTGAATTTTCTAGCGTGTAGCGATGGCCGCCACCCCACGTTGACGTGTGGCTCCACCAGTCCGGGTCGCCGCTAGAAACGTAGTCGCTCACGGGCGATGCGAATTCGTGGCTCGTCGGGCATTCGTTGTCCCACAGGGGGACCGAAATCGAGAGCCCTTTGTCGGATGTGGTTGCGCTTCCGCTGCCACCAAAGCAGAGGAAGGCGATAGCCGCTAGGCTAAGCATCGTTGTTCTATCCATTGTTTCACCTCGTCACGTTGAGCCACCTTGGCCCCTGAGGGCCGGGCGGGGCTCAACCCCGACGTGAATATCTTCCGCGCATGAAATAGATTGCCCAAACCATACGAAAGGGATGCATGTGCTCAGGGGCGGTCGAGGCGTGGCTGGTGACCGGGTCGGCACTAGCGGACAGTTAGCTCCAGGTCCTCGGCGGCCATCAGGAACAGGACCCCCGCGGCGAGCTGGGTCGCCGTCTGGAAGCCCGCCTCCACGTCTTCCTGGCTTCCAGCCATCAGGACCATGGTGTCCCAGGTGTCCTCGACGTGCCAGAACGGGTAGGCGGTGCAGCGGGGCATCGTGGCCTCACAAGGCACCGTCACGCCCGAGTTGGCGGGCAGCTCCCACTCCTCGAAGTCGCTGATGAAGAAGCCGGTGGGTGCGCCCTGGTCCATGAAGTGAGCGTAGTCGCTGCGTCCGAGCGTGATGCCCTGGAACTTGATCATGTCCTCGGGGAAACCGATCTCGGCGCCGAGCTCCGCCACGCGGGCCTCCAGCTCCGGGCTGTTGGAGTCGAAGTAGATGGGCGCCTCGACACCGGGCCAGTTGAGGCCGATCATGTCCAGATCCAGCATGCCGCGCACCGTCACGGGCCCCCAGGGGGTCTCGCCCGTAAACAGGGTCTCGGCGAAGGCGCCGCTGCCCTGCAAGCCGCGCTCTTCGCCGTCGAAGCCGACGAAGGCGATGGTGTACTTGGTGTCGAGTTGGGCGAAGGCTTCGGCGAGGTGGACCGTCATCAGGGTGCCGCTGCCGTCGTCGTAGATGCCTTGGCTGAAGGGGCGGGTGACGCAGTCGGGGGCCAGGTCGCCAGCCACGGGCACGGCGTTGGCGATGGTGCCGGCGATGCAGTCGGTGGTGACCATGTCGTAATGGCCGCCGACGACCACCCATTCGTTGCGGTTCTCGCCCCACTTGATGCCGGCGATGTTCTCCTGCTCGATGCCGTCGGTGAAGTTCTGGCGCCAGACCTCGAGCCCGAAGGATGCGAACTGGTCCGCCAGGAAGTCGCGGGCGCCGATGTGGGCGGGCAGGTTGGCGGCGCGCTCGGGGTAGCTGTCGGCGAACGATCGCAGTTCCGACACGAGGCGAACGGCGTCGACGGCGGGGAGGCTGTCGAGGCCGGCGTAGGCGACTTCAAGGTTGGCTTCGATGGGCTCGCCGTCCTCGCTCAGGCATCCGGCCAGCGTCGCCAGGAGCAGAGGGAGGGCCATGAACATGGGGCTGAACTTCATGGCCGAAACGCAGCGACATCGGATGATAGCGGTTGTGGTGGGCCCTTGCACGCCTCAACCGGGGACCGTGAAACCGAAGGTTACGGAATCGGTGTCGTCGCCCGTGACCGTGGTGGGCACGGCGGGCTTGGGGAGTCGCCCCTCGCGCACGTCGGCGAGGCGGTAGACCGTCGTGTCGACTTCGGGGGCCATCTCACTGAGGTGGCGGATCATGCCGTTGACGTGGCCGTCGCCGACGACGGCAACCCCGTGGACGATGCCCACGAGTCCATCGCGCAGGCGGCGGGCCATGAGTTCGTCGCGTTCGTCAATGACGACGCGGCGCACGGTTGGAAAGTGGCGCCCCAGTTCGTCCAGGACGGCGCCGGGGTCAGCCTGGTAGCGCTGGATTTCGTCCTCGATGGTTTCCGTGCGCTTGCTGCGGCGAAGCCGGGCGGCCATGGCGCGGAAGGGACTCGCAATAAGCAGGCCGAAGCCGCGCAGCTTCTCGCGGACGGTCATTTCCTTCATCACGCGTTGCAGGGTGTGCTGGGCGGGCTGGTCGATCAGGCCCAGTTGGGCGCCGATCTCTTGCGCCGCGCGCACGGCGGCCAGCATCTCGCCGCCCACCTGGGTGCCGTATCCCTGGGCGACCTTGGATTGGAAGCGCTCGAGCCGGCGGTGGACGAGGCCCGCCTTGGCGGCCCCGGGGGGCTCCTCGCCGCGAGCCTTCTGCACCAGGGCGACGAGTCGTCCGCGATCCAGTTCGACAAAGACCCGTTCGGGGCGGATGGCGTGGATGGCGTCGACGATGGTTTGTTCGATGTCGAAGACGTGGCCGGCGCCGATCAGCGTCAACTGGCCGAGGCGCGGCGCGGCACCCTCGTCTTCGCCGGCGGATGCACCCACGGGCACTGTGGCAGGCGCCGATGCTGGCGCGGCTGGGTCCGGATCGGGACTGGGGGGTCGATCCTGGCTCGCGTCGTCTTGGGGGGGAATGCCGCGCTCACCTACCACGCCTTCGCACGTCCGGCCGCATAAATAACGCATTGTCGCTGGGCAGCCGTGGAGCGACCCCGGGTGCTGCTCAACTGCGCGTCGAGTCTCGACGGCCGGCTGGCGGCGCCCGATGGGTCCCCGATTCGTTTCAGCGGCCCGGAGGACCTGCGGCGGGTGCATGCCATGCGGGCCGCCTGCGACGCGATCCTGGTGGGGGTGGGGACGGTTCTCGCCGACGACCCGTCCTTGCGCGTGAAGGAGGCGTACGCCAGCGGGCCCGACCCGTTGCGCGTGGTGCTGGACAGCCACTGTCGCACGCCGCCGGGCGCGCGGGTGCTGGATGGGACGGCGCCGACGCTCCTGTTTCGCGAGGCGTCCGGCGGCGCCGGGGCTGGGGCGCCCTCCGGCGCGGAGGTCGTTCGGGTCGGCGCGCGTGGCGGACGGCTGGATCTCCGGGCGGTGCTAGGGGAATTGCACGGCCGCGGCGTCCAGAGCGTCATGGTGGAGGGCGGCGGGCACGTCCTGCGATCCTTCCTGGAGGAGGGCCTCGTTGACGCGTGGACCTTGTACGTGGCGCCCGTGCTCGTGGGCGGGTCCGGCCCCTGTTTGTGGCCTGACGGGTCGGATTCGCGCCCAGGCGGGCCGTTTGCTCTGCGCGCCGAAGCCGTCGAGCCCTTGGGCGAGGGCGCGCTGTGGACGCTGCGGCCCGGCCGCCGACCTACTCCAGCATGACCGCACTGCTCGACGAGCTGCGCAACTGCTGGGTTGCAAGCTCGCCGGTGACGGCGTCAAGCTCGACGCTGCCGTTGACGCCAGAGAGGCGCCACAGGGGCCGGTGGAAGGTGCCGAGGCACGTGAGCCGGACATGGTCCGGCCGGGGCTCGACGCGCTTTTTTTCGGAAACCGTGAAGTTGTCCTCCGGGTCGTCGGATTGCACTTGCACAACCCGCGTGTTGGCGGCGACGACGGCTTGCCTCGCCTCTTGTAGCGCCCGCTCCTGGCTGGTGCGCAGGGGGCGCTCTTCAGGGTCGATTCCGACCGGCAGATGGCGCAGCGGTTCCGGCGCGATGGGGTCGTCGATGGGACGCACTTCCCGGCTGGTCGCGTGCACTTCGATGCGGCCGATCGTCGTCTCGGACCGGAGGGTTCCGCCGACGAGCAGGTCGCACTCGTAATCGAAGATCCATACTGGTTGCAGGATGAGGCCGGCCCGCTCAACATTGGCGATCTGGTCGCGCACCAGGTGGCGGGCCTGCTCAAGCGTGACGTTCATCGGGAGGCACGGGAACGCATCGTCGCGGCTCGTCGAGCCCTCGCGCGGGGGGGCCGCGCGGGCGGCGGGCACCGTTTCACGCAGCGCGCGGGCGAGCAATGAGTGGCCCGGCGGGCCAGGGGTTGGCGAAGGCCCCTCGGGCGCCGTGGAGCTGTCGGAGCCAAGCTCGGGGGAGGCCAGAGCGTCAAGGTCGAACGCCGCGAAATCCAGGGCGTCGTCGGCCTCGTGCCAGTCGGGCTCCCGGTTGCCGATGGACGGGGACGCAGCGGCCGCCAGTTCACTGGTCAAGTCGATGGGTGGCGTCTGTGCCAGCACGCGGCGCGCGCGCAGCGGCAACTGGAGCGGCGCCCATCCGCCGGCTTGGGCGACGATGCTGTCGCCGACGAGGGCCGCGACCTGGTGGCGATCCCACAGGAGAACCGACGGGTCGGGAACGCCGTCGACATCCCCCAGATGCACGAGGACGGCCACGTCGGCGCCAGCGTCGTCGATGACGGTGGCCAGGGCGTCGAGGGTTTCCTGGCCCACTGGCTCTTCCTCGGCGGCGCAGTCGACGAGCACGTAGCGGTCGTCGTCCTCGGCGAGAATCGGTATGTTGTAAAGCGTGCCGCTGCGGCCTTCGAGCGCGGTGTCCTGGCTGACCCGGTAGCCGTGGGCGGCAAACAGGTCGGCCAACAACTCGCGGAGAGTGGGCTGGTGCATCCCGCATCGGCATCCGGGCGGGGGCCCAATAACGCCTTCGAAGAGAGGCAGTGGTTCCACTGGACCCTCCAAAAGCGTCATAGGAAGGTTCTGGCGGTGCTGTGTGTGAACGGGCATGAGGCGCTGGCGGCCGCCGCCGAACGGCTGGTGCGCCACAGCCGCCAGGAGCTGCCGTTCACCCCCGACTGCCGCCAACTAACGGCAACAGGCGCCATCGAACCCACCGCCGCCGTGGACGGCAGCCACGCCATCTTGGTCGACAACGGAGCTGCCTGGGTGGTCGCCGTGCGCGCCGCCGCAACCCGCTGGCCCGGCCCGCCGGCCCCCGAGGCCCCGCCCCACATCATCGCGTGCGCACCCGACGAAGCGGCCGACATCGTCGGCGACCAGTACGCCGCCCTGGGACTCGAACCGCCGAGCCGCGTCCGCTCCGCCGAGGCCCTTGCCGAAGCCCTACGGGCAGCCGCCGAAACGCGCGCCGCGCGCGCGGCGCTTCGGCAGACCCCGCCGAGTGGCCTGCTGCTCTGGGACGGCGCCCTCGAACTGCCCGCCGGAGCCCCCGGACACGCCCAGGCCGCCGCCACCGACATCATCAACCGCTGCGACGCAGCCGGAATCCGCCTGGCAGGCGTCGCCAAACGCAGCGCCCATGCCATTGACGGCGTCCCCATCGTCGCAGCCCTCCACCGTTGGGGGCGCAACCACCGGCAGGGCCAGGCGTGGGCGGTGCCGCTGCCCGACATGGCCATGGCCCACGTCGCCCGCCTTCACCCCCAGGCCCCCTTCGCGTACCGGGTCGACACCCGCGACCCCGAGGTCCTGGACGCACTCGTGCCGCTCAGCCGCGACGCGGTCTACCTCGGCTACCCCTACCCGCTCGCCGTGGCCCACAACGCCGTTGCACTGACCGCCGGACACACGGCGGACCTCCGCGATCGACTCACAGCCGCAGTGCGCGCACATGGCGGGGCAGACGCCGTCGAACTGTTGCGCGACCCGCACGAAATGCTTGACCGCAACATTCCGGGCTGAAGCCGGGCCAACCGGGCCAACCGGGCCCGCCGGGCAGGTACGCTTGACAGCACCAGCGACCGCCCGCAAGGCCCCGGCCAGGCCCAAGCCTGGATCGGCAAAGACCGGTGCGGCCCGCCCGCATCGGCGGACGGGCCGCAGTCAACGACCTATGGAAGCGTCTTCACGACACGCTTGAGGGTTGCGTAGGCATCGGCCTCGACCAACGCCGGGGTCGTGGCATCCAGCGTCTTGCAGTACGCGCCCCATTGGACAGCGCGACACGGTTCGCGCAGGCACCGATCGGCGTCATCCCAGCAGGCACCCGTGTCACACTCGGCGACCTCGAAGCCATCGCAGGGGTCGCCCACGCAGGAATCGAGCGACGCTTCGATGAGGCACCAAGAGCAGGGTTCCACCGGAATCATCGTCGAGCCGATGGCACGCTGGGCGCAATCGCCAGGCGTCGGCCCGCAAGCTGCGTGGGCGTGGCCAATGACGATTTCGGCGACCTGGTTGCCACCCAACCCGATGTAGATGTGGATCATGTTCACCTCGATGCCGGGCGCCGTTGCATCCACGATTTGTTCGTTGAGCACGACGCGGATGTCCGGCGCCAAGGCGATCACCGTATTGGGTGCCGGCGTCTGGCTGAAGACCTGGCTGTTCACGCGCAGATTAACGAGTCGCGAACCGGCTGCACTGGTGCCATCCGTGGTCGCTTCGGCGACCGCCTCGATGGCATCGGCTTCAATGGTCAGGCCGGGCCCAACACCGACCCAGAGGTCCAGGTCGGCAATGCTGGCACTGGCTTGGCTAATGCGCTCGGTTGCCCGTGCGCTGCTGGCGAGCACCTCCGCAAACGCGCTGGTTGGCGGCGAAGCGCTGGCGGCGGCCCGCTGCACCACCTCGTCGCTGCGGCTGGCGCCCTTGACGGCGGCGACATCGTTGACGGTGACGGCGCCGACCAGGGATTCCAGGCCGATGTCGTAGGCGCGGGCGGCTTCATACGACGCATCGGGGTTGCACACGAGCGCACAGAAGTCCACCGCGCCGCGCAGAACGACGCCCATGGGGGAGTTGTCGTGGGCGTTGTCCACGTGCAATTGGAGACTATTGGTGCCGTGCAGGAAGTGGGCCGGCGTCGTCATCGTGTGCAGTTGGCGGAAGTTGGCGTGCTGGGAGCCCGTCAGGCTGCCCACCAGGTTGCCGTTCAGGTAAACGTCGACGTTGTTGTCCACCGCGATGTCCAGGTCAAGCAACGGGACCGCGCCCGCACCGACCCAGAACGTATGCTCGAACACGTAGGTGCCACTGGGCATGGCGTACTGCGAACGGGGAGCCAGCCACTGCGCCGGGGGCGCATCGGTGTACGATGCCGGAACCGCCTCGTACACGACAGCAGGGCCCGTGGCGGGGCCACTGATGACAGTCCAGTCGGGATCGGCGCTGCCGGACGCCAACGGGATACCCGCATCGGCGCCCGTGTCAAGGCTGTGCAGGCAGGATTCAGGTTGAAGCTCGGCCGCGGCGGACGGCGCCAGCGGCAGCAGGGCCGGCAGGATGGCCAGCATGAGACAGAGCTTGAGTGGCTTGACGTAGCGTTGAGACATTTCCAGGTCACCTGCTCCCCCGATTCGTTGAGCGGGCGAGCGAGCGACGAGGCCTCGCTGTAGTACTAAACCGCGCTCGTCGAACGTGATGTTTTTGCATCACACCTGCTGCCAACGGCCACCTTTTCCAAAGCTCGCTGGCCGCAGGCCTGGCGGCGGGGGCGCGCCCCCTCAGCCGCCAGGGGATGACATCCCGACGCACCTGATGCCCCGGCGACATGGGTTAAGCACGCCGGCGGCTACCTCTGCAAGGCCGACAGTCATGACCGCTGCCCCTCCACCGCGCGACCAGCGCGCCAGGTTCATTCCCGTGCGGCGCCACCAGTTGACACAGAAACTCGTGGAGGCCAACGGCGACGGTTTTGCCCGCGCCGCCGAGCTGCTGCACCACGTGCTTCGCTTTGAGGCAGATGGCCGAGCGGAGCAGTTGTCGGATTGTTACGCTCCCTTCGACCCCGACCCGCTGGTCCCCACCGATTCCGACGACGATCCAGAGGCGTTCCTGGCGGCCGCCGACGAAGTGTTGGAAGAAGCCAATTTTCGCCGCGTCAGCGAAGAAGAAATCCAGGCCGCCTTTGGCGAAAAGAGCCTGTTTCCATTACAGGCCCAAGTGGACCTGGAAGAGTACGACATCCTGCGACTGTACCGACGCGGTGCCTCCACCCGGGACGAAAAGGTGCGCGGCTGGTCCACCCTGTGGCGCTGGAAGACCCGGCGCCTGGAGCTTTTTGAGCGACTGGTCGTCATCATGCGCTTGAAGGACGAGGTGTTGGCAGGGGATGACACGTTTCGCACCGAGGGCATGGAACCTGGCAAAATCTACCTGAAACTGTTCAAGAACGTCCCCAAGGCGGACTTGGAGATGGTGCTTCCCAACACCCAGTTGCGGTTACGCCGCCTGGACCGTGCGCTCATCGGAGGGCCCCTCATCTTCGGTGTGGGATGGACGCTTTTCCAGAGCATCGGCATCATCGCCGCCATCGTCACAGGCGCCTTTGCCCTGTCCCTGGATGACCCCGGATTGCGGGCTTTCGGCGGCTTTCTGCTGGTCCTTGGAGGCTACCTTTGGAAGACTCATTCGAAGGTCAAGACAACCCGCCTGAAGTACATCAAAACCCTCAGCCAAGGGCTGTACTTCCGTAACTTGGCCAACAACCGTGCAGTCCTCGAACAGTTGTTGGCCTATGCCCAAGACGAAGAGGAAAAGGAAGCCGTTCTCGCGTACCACTTGCTCATTAGCGAGAAGGACATGAATACGGCGCAACTGGACGCCCGAGCCGAGGCTTGGATCCAGGAGTACGCCGGCCGTGCGGCCGACTTCGACGTGGATGACGGCATCCATCGCCTGAAGGGCCTAGGCCTCATCAAGTACACGGGCGGCAAATGGCATGCAGTCAAGCCAGCGACCGCCTCCAAAACGCTGGACAAGCGCTGGGACGAGGCCTTCCACGGCGGCAGGCCCGCCAAGGCTGCGTGAAGCCAGACCTCACGAACCACTCCGAAGCCACCCGCAGGATCAGCGTTCTAGAAACTAAACGACATCCCCCCGAGCTTCAAAAAAGCTCGACCATTTGGCCGGCACTCGGCATCCGCCGAGGCCGGCCGCAGGATCCGCGTCCTAGAAACTGAACGAAATCCCCTGCGCGAGTGGCAAATCTTTGCCCCAGTTGATCGTGTTCGTCTGGCGCCACATGTACTGCTTCCACGAATCAGAACCACTCTCGCGGCCGCCGCCGGTCTCCTTCTCGCCGCCA
>JBFJYU010000115.1:0-8990 GCA_041622435.1 Thermoplasmatota archaeon
AGCCGACGTTGCAAAACGATTCACCATACCACCTGCGCGTCAACGGCCCGCCCGCTTGATGAACGTTACCGGCGCCGCGCCCGCCGGGGCAGGCAAACGCCTGCAAAGCAGCCGGCGCAGCGAACCTGGGCCCTTGCACGCGCCATGCGCAACGGCCAAGCGCAACGCCCCGCTGGCGCATCCGTGCCCTTCCAGACCCTCGAAGCGCCGGAGGAGTGGTGTGCCATCATCGAATCGTTCCTGCGCCGCCACATTGAGGCCGCCGGCGCCGAAGGCGTCGTCATCGGCATGTCGGGCGGCGTCGATTCAGCCGTGACCGCCGCCGTGTGCGCCCGCGCGCTCGGGCCGGAACGGGTCCTGGGCCTGCCCCTGCCGCACCGGGACTCCAATCCCCTGGACCTGGAGCACGGCCGGATGACGTGCGAACACCTGGGCATCGAAACGCTCACGCGGGACATCACGCCCCTGGTGGACGGCCTGGAGGCCTCGCTGGGCTTCGAACCGGACGCCTACGTGCACGGCAACGCCAAGGCGCGCTGCCGCATGCTGGTGCTGTACGCCGAGGCGCAGGGGCGCAACCGACTCGTCTGCGGCACCGGCAATAAGTCGGAGCTGCTGGTCGGATACTTCACGAAATACGGCGACGGCGGCGTGGACCTGGAACCGATCGGCGATCTGTACAAGACCCAGGTCTGGGCCCTGGCCAAGTACCTCGGCCTGCCCGACTTTGTCATCGAGCGCACGCCCACCGCCGGCCTGCACCCGGGCCAGACCGACGAGCAGGAGCTGGGGCTTGCCTACGAGGACCTGGACAAGATCCTCAAGGGCATGGAACTGAACACCAGCCCGGACGAGATCGCCCGCCGCACCGGCATCGACTTTGACCACGTCATGCGCATCGAGGACATGGTGCGCCGCAGCGAGCACAAGCGCCAGGCGCCCTTGGTGCCGAAAATCGGTGCCAGAACCGTGGGGATCGACTGGCGGCGAAGCGTCCACTGGGACGCCTAACGAGCCCTTGCTCGACCCGGGGAGGGGTGCCCACGCGCAGCGAGGGCACCCTTGGGCGCGGTGCAGCGGCGCGCCGCTGCGTCGGGATCGAATGGCGCCGAAGCGTCCACTGGGACGCACAACCGGATGCTGGGCGTTGCTAGGCGTGAACACCCGTGCGATTGGCGCCAAAGTGTTCACTGGGCCGGTCGATGGCGCCCCGTTCGGGCTCGGTTACACCGCGTTGGCCTTGGCCAGGGGCGCGTCGACCCAGTAGTAGGTCTGGCGGGTGTCGCGCAGGCTCAGGCGCTCCTTCAGGAGGCCAAGCTGGCGCAACTTCTGCAAGGCCGCGTACGTGGTGCGCCGGGCCAAACCGGTCGCCTCGCGCAGTTGCTTGCCCGTCAGGGGTTGGTGTTGCACCAGCTCGCACAGGACGCGCTGGGTGGATTCGTTGACAGGGGGCAGGGTCGTGATGATGTCGTCGCAGTTCATTCCGCGTCTCCGTTGACGTGGCGATCAGGGGCCAGGGGGATCGGCCCCAACGTCCTTTTTGCACGTGCCAATACTTAGCTTTCTGCTCTGTATCACTGCAAATGCCGGAGTGATGGGTGTTCTGCGGCGTCCGAGTCCCTCCTCCACGCAGGCGCAGTGACCCGTCGCTGAGCCGCCGTCGGCCTAAAGACGGCCCCCTGCAAACAGCGGGGCGTACTCAAACCCGTTAAACAGAGGGCGCCTTGGCCGCGCCGTGGCCCGGTTCTACCTGGCAGGACCCGCCGCCGGCCTCGCCGAGCGGAACTACCTCCGACGCATCGCCCAACAGTTGGAGCAGGACGGCCACGCCGTGTCGCACGCCGCCCCTGCCGCCGATTCGGACGCGGTGACGGAAGTGCGCGAGGCCGACGCCGTCGTGGCTCTACTGGACGGCGCGATCGTGGATGCCAGCGCCGCTGCGGCCGCGGCTCACGCGCACGCCATCGGCAAGCCCGTGCTGGGCCTGCACGGCGACGCGCCGCTTCCGCCGCTGGTGGCCGCCTGCCTGACGCGGCGCGCACGCATCGAGAACGGAGCCGACCTGGAGGAGGCGCTCGGCCTGTTCTACGAGGAGGTGCGCCCCTTTGCCGGCCGGCTCGTGCGGGACCAGATTCCGCGGCTCGTTCGCGAAGCCGGCCACGAGGTGCACTTCCGGGAACTGGCCAGCGACGACCGCCCGGGCTTCCTGAAACGCAAGGTCGCCGAAGAGGCGGCCGAACTGGAACGAGCGAGTCCGGGCGCCGAGAAGGAGGAGATCGCCGATGTGCTGGAGGCACTGGAGGCCCTCATCCGGGCGCGCGGCTACGACCGGGACGCGTTGCGGCAGGTCAAGCAGGCCAAGCTCAAGCGCCGCGGCGGCTTCGAGCGCTGCTTCGTGGTGGAGGCGACGGGCCCGGCCGGACCGCCAACCGCCGGCGCGGCGGCGACGCGGCCGACGGAGCCGCAGCCCGTGCCAGTGCCTGAAGTCGCCGGCGACGAGCCCGATGTCGACTGGGTCGCCGACGACGACGGCCCGCTGGACGATTCCCTGGATACCATCGATGTCGCTCTCGAACGGCGACGACCCGGCGTTGGCGAGGTTTGACGATGCAGGTGGCCGGCCACCAGATCGAGACACCGCTTTTCCTGTCGCCGATGGTGGATGTCACCGACGCGGCCTTCCGCAGCCTCGCGCTCCAGTGGGGCGCCGATGTGACGTGCAGCGAAATGGTCGGCGCGGCGGGCCTGGTGCACGACAACGAGACATCGTGGCGCATGGTGCGGCCGTGGCCCAACGAGCAACCGTACGGGGTGCAGATCATGGGCGGCGAGCCCGAGTTGATGGCGGCAGCCGTGCGTCGCTTGCTGACCCACGACGACCCCTCCCAGCGCCCCCACTTCATCGATCTGAACCTGGGCTGCCCGAGCCCCAACATTCTGCGTGCCTGCGCCGGCGCTTTCCTGTTGCGCGACCCCCCGCACGCCGGCCGGGTCATCCGGGCCGCCGTTGATGCGGCCGAGGAGGCGGCGCCGGGTACCCAGGTTTCCATCAAGCTGCGCCTGGGCCATGACGACGCCCACCGGACCTTCCTGGAGGTGGGCGAGGAGGCGCAGGCGGCGGGCGCCGCATGGGCGACGCTGCACGGGCGCACCGTGGTCCAGGGGTACTCCGGCAAGGCGGATTGGGCCGCCATCGGCCAGATGGTCGACCACCTGGACATTCCCGTCGTTGGCAACGGCGATGTCACGGGCCCTGAGGCGGCGGTGGCCATGCGCGACGCGACGGGCTGCGCGGGCTTGTTCATCGGTCGCGCCGCCATGCACGATCCCACCATTTTCCTGCGCTTGCGCCGGGCACTCGACGGCCACGACCCGGGCGCCGGGCCCGATCTGGAAGAACGCCTGACAGCGCTCGATCAGTACCTGGAGCGGGCGCAGGCCATCGGCATGACCCGGATCGGGGACTTGCGGCGCCAATCCAGCCGCTTCGTGCAGGGGAGCCCCGGCGCCAAGCGACTGCGGGTAGCCTTCAACAAGGCCCCCGACGCCGCCGCCCTGCGAGCCATCTTGGCCGAGGCCCGGGCGATTCCCGGCTAGGGGAACCCGCTACTCGAAGTTGCGGCGGTTGACGACCAGCAGCGCCAGGCCCAGGAACAGGGCCGTCTGGATGATGAGGGCCACGACGGCGCCTCCGGTGCTGACACCATCACCGACCAGTTGGCCGATGATGTCGAAGTCCGTGGTGCCGCCCGCCAGGACGCTGGAAGCGACCTCCATGCTGTTGGCCGGGCTGAGGTAACTGGACCAGCCGAGGTTGAGTTCTTCGCGGCTCATCTGGAAGGCCTGGGAGCCGTGCCGGGCCAGCGCCACGAAGAAGTCAAGGCGGCCGAGCAGCGGGAAGACGACGATCCAGGAGGCCACGGCGAAGATCATGCTGGCCACCGTGGAGCGGGTCAGCGTGGACAGCAGTAGCGCGAAGCTGGTGAACGCGGCCACGCCGAGGACGAGAATGCCCAGGGCGCCGAAGAAGTTGAGCACGTCTTGGCCGCTCGGGGTGCCAGGGAGCAGGAATTGCAGCACGAGGTAGTCGAGGCCCAACAGGACCACCACGGTGGTGGCGACCGTTACGAAGGACCCCAGGAACTTGCCCATGACGAACGCGCTGCGTGAGACGGGCTTGGAGAGCAGCAGGAAAATTGTGCGCGAATTCCATTCAGAGCACACGGCGTCCGCCGTCAGCACGATCGGCAACAGCTGGACGTAGAAGTACCCGCCAAGGAAGAACAACCCAGCCAGGAAGAACAGCAATGCGTAGTTTTCAAGCGCGACGCCACCGGCCCCGACATCGCCGGGGGACCCCGTGAAGTCGAGGAAGAGAACCGGCACGACGATGGTCAACAGGACCAGCGCGAGGACGAAGAAGCTCCCGATGATCAGGAGGCGCTTGGTGCGCAGGTGCTGGAGCACCTCTTTGCGCGCGATCTCCCAGACGGCGGCCATCATCAGTTGCCACCTCCGCCTTCTTCGGTGAGTTGAAGGAACACCGACTCCAGGCTCGCGGCGTCCCGGTTGACTTCGACGATGCGGGCGCCCTTGGCGGCCAGTTTGGCGACGACTGCGGCGGTTTGGTCCTCGTCGGCGCTGAAGATGAGCCATTCGCCGTCGGTGGTCGGGGGTGCGGCGAGGTTGGCGGAGGCGACCTCAAAGAGTGCCTGGGAGGGATTGAGCACGCGGAGGGAGACGCTCCCGCCGCCGCCGAAGCGGGTGCGCAGCTCGTCAACGCCGCTCAGGGCGAGGACCTTGCCTCGTTGCAGGATGGCGACGCGCTTGCACACCTGCTCGACCTCGTGGAGCAGGTGGCTGTTGAGGAAGATGGTGGTGCCGCCGCGGGCGAGGCCCTTGATGATCTCGCGCAGTTCGTAGGCGCCCTTGGGGTCGAGGCCGTTGGTGGGCTCGTCGAAGAAAATGAGGTCCGGGTTGTGCAGGATGGCCTGGGCGATGCAGGTGCGCTGCTTCATGCCGTGGCTGTACGTCTTGACGCGGGTGTCGGCGCGTTCCTCCATGCGCACGAGGGCGAGCACCTCGTCGATTCGGTCCTTGCGCGTGCGGGCGTCCATGCCGTAGAGGCGGCCGTAGAAGTCCAAGTGCTGTCGGCCGGTGAGGTTGCTGTAGAAGTCGTATTGGTCAGGGACGAGTCCGATGCGCTGGTTGACGGCGACCTGGTTGGCACGGGCGTCGACGCCGAACACTTCGACGGAGCCAGTATCGGGCCGGACGAACCCGGTGACGCACTTGGTGAAAGTCGTCTTGCCGGCTCCGTTGGCGCCCAGGAAACCGAAGATCTCGCCGCGGCCGACGCTGATGTCAACGTTTTGCAGCGCGTGGACCGTGCCATAGCGCTTGTTGAGTCCTCTGGTTTCGAGGGCTACCGTCATTGCGCCGGCAGCCCAGGGCGGCTATTGAACCGTGTCGGGCCGAACGCTCGAACAGGCCAAGGCCTGTGCCAAAGGTGTCGTCAGGGCTATGCAGTGGCGCCGGGTCGCGCGGCACGTGCTCCTCGCCATCGACGACACCGACAGTCCCGAAGGCGGGTGCACGACCCACACGCTCTTCCACGCCCTGCTCGCCGTGCCGGAGCTGGCGCCGCGCAGCCTGCCCCGGTTGGTGCGCCTCAATCCCAACGTGCCCTGGAAAACGCGGGGCAACGGCGCCGTCGCCGTGAGCCTCGGCGTGCCCCGAGGCCCCCAGGCGCGCATCGGGGAGCTGCGAGGCCGCGAGATCCTGGTTTTTCCCGAGGCGCCCCCGGCCGCACCAACCCCCGAACTGCTGGACGCGGTGTGGGAGGCGGTGCGCCGCGCCGCCCAGCCAGACTCCGAGCCAGCCGTGGCGCTCCTGCCCGGATCCGCCCCGAGCTGGTGGTACCACGCCGCCGTGCAAACCATCGTTGAGCCGGCCGACGCCGAGGCGGCCCTCGCAGCGGAGGGCGCGCTCTTCGAGGCCGCAGGATCGCAGCGCGGCCTCGTCGGGTGTCTGGCCGCGGCGGCCTGGCCCGGCCCCCCCGCCAGTTATGAAATGCTCGCCTACCGGGCGCCCGACAGATGGGGCACGCCGCGCGCCGTCCAGCCCGGCCCCCTCGCTGCGCTGGACGCATGGGGCGCCACATTCCACACCATCGACCCCGACGTGGATCGGCTCTGCTGCGTCCCCGCCACCCCCGATCCGGTCCTGTGCGGACTACGAGGGCGCGACCCCGACCGCTTGCGTGACGCGGCCATCGCGGCGCTGGCCCGGGCCGCGGGCGAGCCGATCGACGCCTGGCTCCTGTGGGCCTCCAACCAGGCCAGCGGCGACCACGTTGTCGCGGTCACCAGTCTGCTGGACGCCCCCGAGGCGGCTACGGTGCACGCGAGCGCGACGGTGGCAGGGCTGCCCGACACACGCGAAGGCGGCCACGTGTTCGTCGCCATGGAGGACGCCTCGGGCATCGCGTTTGACGCAGCGGCGTTCGAACCGACCGGCCGCTTCCGCGACATCGTGCGCGGGCTGCGCCCCGGTGACGCCGTTGAGGTCGTCGGCGCGTGGGCTAGCGGCGTCGTCCGGCTGGAGAAGCTGCACCTCGTTGCCGCCGCCGAACACCCCCTCAAGCTTGCCAATCCCTCCTGTGAAGCGTGCGTCCGCTCCATGAAGAGCCGCGGCGCCGGAGCCGGCTACCGCTGCCCCTCCTGCGGCGCCACCGCCCCCGAAGCCGCCGCCACCCACGAGCCGGAGCAACGGCTCGTCGCGCCGGGGTGGCACGAGGTTCCCGTGCGCGCGCGGCGACACCTGCACCGCCCCACCACCTGGCCCCCCAGGGGATAAGCGGCCCTGCGGCCCATCGGGCAAGGCCCTGTCATCCCCACCGCCCCACCGCCCGCACTAGGCGTGGTTTAGATTGGGCACAGGTCAACAGACGGCCATGCGCCCCCTTGCTGTCGTACTCCTGGGCTTGACCCTAGTGGCTCCTGGAGCCGCTGGCGCCTGGACGTCATTCCACGGCGACGACAGAAACACAGGCTCCCCCAACAACGCCGACTACGAGGTCTACACGGACATCTGGTGGACCGTCCAGACGGAAGAGCCGGAGAAGGGAGGCGCCCGGCCGCCGATTGAGGCCAGCCCCGTCGTCGCCGACGACCGGGTCATCGTGGCCGACTGGGGCGGCCTCGTTCGGGCCCTGGACGCCAATAGCGGCACCGAAATCTGGCGCGGCAAGATGAGCGACAAGGTCGTCAGCACCCCGGCCATCGCCGGCGGGCGCGTTTACGTCGCCGACGTTCGCGGCCAACTCATCGCCTTCGATCTCGAGCGCGGCACTGAACTCGCCAAGGCCCAGGTCGGCGCCACCCTGGCGCCCATCACGATCCACCAGGGCAAGCTCTTCATCGGCAACGACGCCGGCGAAATGAAAGCGTACGACACACAAACACTCACACTCCTCTGGACATTCAAACTGTCCAGCATCCGACCCGAGTACACCGTTTCCGAGGCCGGCGCCGTCTCGTGCAAGGGCACCGCCTTCTCCGGCCAGATCCGCACGGCCGCCGCCGTCTACGACGGCAAGGTCTTCTTCGGGGCGCTCAACAACTACGTCTTCGCGGTCAACGAGGAGGGCGAACCGGACAAGACCACGAAGATCCAATGGATCCACCAGACCGACGACATCGTCTGGTCCAGCCCGGCCGTTGACACGTCGCGCAACCGGGTCGTTTTCGGCAGCTACGACGGCACGTTGCGCAACTTCTTGGCCACGCCGCTCAGCGGCGGCCTCAACCAGTGCTTCGGCCTGCGCCACAACCCCTCCTGGACCTTCACAGTCCCCGACGATGACGGCCCGACGAAGATCCACGCCAGCCCGGCCATCGCCGGCGATTTGACGGTCGTCGGGTCGAACAACGGCAACATCTACGGCGTCAACAGCCAGACCGGCCTCCTGAACTGGTGGCACCGCACGGGCGACTCGGTCACCAGCAGCCCGGCGATCGCCAACGGCATCGTCATCGCCGGCAGCGACGACGGCAAGATGTACTGGATCAACGCCACCGACGGCATGCTGCTCAAGACGTTCGACACCGGCGCACCCATCAAGGCGTCACCCGCCATCGACGGCAAGCGCGCCTACGTGGCGACCTTCGACGGCACCCTGTACCTGTTTGGCCCCAAACCGCCGGCGCGCCCCGACCTCAAGGTGACCGGCGTCGACGTCGACGACTCGGGCTACACGATCACGGTGCAGAACGCCGGCCAGGCCATGTCCGAGCGCACGATCCTTCGCGTCTTGCGCGACGGCGACCTGCTCGCGGACCTCGATGTGCCCGAACTGGCCGCCGGCGAGCTGTGGGACCTGCGCTACGATGTGGGCGTCGTGCCCGGCTTGTACGCGATGAACATGCGCATCGACCCGGACGGCAACATCACCGAAGAGGACGAGAGCAACAACGAGTTGGACCAGGAAGTGAACCTGGAGCCGCCGTCCGAGGAACCGGAGCCCGCGCCTGCGTCCGACGAGGAAAGCCCCGGACTGGGGCTCGCGGTGCTGCTCGCCCTGCTGGGCGCCGTTGCCTACACCCGCCGCCGAAAGTGACGCGAACCCTCCAACTCACCAGCCATTTCCCGGCACCGATCAAATACCTTGATCGCGTGCGGGGCGGCGGTGAGGTTGGTTGGTTCTTCGTCGCATCCCCGTGCGTGAGCTCGCGCTCGTACTGCTCCTGGCCCTGGGTCAGCTCCCCGTGGCCAGCGCCGAGGCGGCGCCAGCCGAGTCGTGGGCCGCCACGTGGGACTACGCCGGGGGCCAGGATTACGCCCAGCACATGGCCGTCGACAGCCAGAACAACGTCTACGTGGGCGTGCGGGCGCAGGACGCGAGCAACGACTACGACGTGATGTTGCTCAAGTACGACTCGTCGGGGGCGCTCCAGTGGGACTACTCACTGGACTCGGCGGGCAGCGAC
>JBFJYU010000116.1:0-8972 GCA_041622435.1 Thermoplasmatota archaeon
CCGGACGCCTTCCGAAACCGCCAAGCAACCCCCCGGCGTGGCGTGACCCGTGAAGGTAGCCCTGCACGCCGCCCAGCCCCGGTTGGGCAACGTGGCCGCCAACGTCGAAACCGTCGTTCAGGCGGTGGCCCGCCGCGACGCCGACCTCCACGTTTTCCCCGAATTGTTCCTCACCGGGTACAACATCGGCGACGACGTCCAACGCCTGGCTTTTGACGGCCAAGACGAACGGCTGGCGCCCCTCTGCGAAGCGGCCCGGGCCCACGGCGCCCACATCATCGTTGGCGCGCCCCGTTCGGTGCGCGCCGGCATCGTTCGCAACGCCGTCGCCTGCATCGACTCCGAGGGCGATGTCACCTGGATTGACAAGCGGGTCCTGCCCACCTTCACCACCTTCAGGGAGGGCTTGTTCTTCGAACCGGGGCCGCAGCAGCCGATCTGGCGAACCCGTCTCGGCGCCGTCGGCATCGGGGTTTGCTACGACCTCTACTTCCCCGAATTCCACAAACAGCAGGTGCTAGATGGCGCCGACATCCTCGTCAACATCAGCGCCAGCCCCAGCAGCAGCAGGCGCTTTTTCGAAGCCCTGCTGCCGGCGCGCGCCATCGAAAACGCCGCCTTCATGCTCTACAGCAACAACGTCGGCCCCCAGGACGGCCTCGTCTTCTGGGGCGGCTCCGCCGGCTTTGGCCCGCGTGGCGAGATGCTCGGGCAACAGACGCCCTACGAGGAGGGGCACGTCATCGCCGAGATCGACCTGAGCGACCTGCGAGCCGCCCGCGAGTTCCGCCCGACCATCCGCGACTCGATGCCCGCCTGGCCCCGGGCCGGGGCCGGGGCCTGATGCGCTGCGTCGCCCTGCTGTCCGGCGGAAAGGACTCCGTGGCCGCCGTGGACGTCGCAAGGCAGCGGGCCTGGGAGGTCCCCGTCGCGCTCTCCATCGTCCCCGCCGAGGACGACGCCTGGATGTTCCACACGCCCAACCTAGATGTCGTGCGCGGCGTCGCCCAATGCCTGGACTTGGAACTCGTGCAGGCTCCCTGTCGCACCGGGCCGGAGGAAGAAGTCCAAGATCTTGAGGCAGCCCTGGCCGCGCTGCGCGACGAATGGCGCATCGACGCAATCATCAGCGGCGCCCTGGCCAGCGACTACCAGCGTACGCGCATCGACGCCATTGGCCACCGCCTCGGCCTCAAGACCTTCGCGCCGCTGTGGCACGTCAACCCCGATTCGTACATGGATGGCCTCGTTGCCGCCGGCTACGACATCCGGGTCGCCCGCGCGGCCGCCGACGGTCTGGGCCCCGATTGGGCCGGCCGCCGCCTCGACGAGCGAGCCCTTGAGGAACTTCGCCAGAACCCGTCCCGGCCGCACGTTGCCGGCGAGGGCGGCGAGTTCGAAACGCTGGTCGTCGACGCGCCGCCCTACAGCCGTCGCATCGTCGTTGACCAAGCCCAAGTCGAGGCCTCGGCCAGCCGCAGCACCTGGCTCGTACAGGCGTGGCACCTGGAGCCGGCTGAGCCCACAGGGTCCTCGGCCTAGCTTCAGCGCGGCGCTGCTGCAGCGCCAGCCCGGGCACCTCCCACGGCCGCGAATCACGTTTTGATTTCGAGCTCCTGCCATGCCCTTGGGCCGCCAGCATCATTTCACGAATGGCGTTTCCATCAGCATTCATTGCATGAATTATCTGAGCGCCATCTGGAGCTTCAACCAGATTTTTCCACTTCTCCAAGAAGAGATTGTCTCAAGCTCTCTAATCTTGGTTCTCATGGACAAGAATAATGCCGTTTACTAGAGTTGGTAAGCTCCCAGGATAGCCTAACATTTTCATCGGTGTACGACGCTTTGCTGAAGGCGATCGCCTAATTGTAATTGGCTTTCACAGGCTTTGCTAATTCGCCGAGACGTACTGCACCGCGGAAGCGAATTTGCGCCCTATTCGTTGACCGTGAAAACATTTCATTCGGGCACACTCGGCGGGCAATTTTCGAGCAAAAAAACGGGGCAGGCCGCCGGTGAAAAAGGGGCCAACAAAGGCCAGCACGAAAGGCGGGAGGGCCGGCGCGACGGGCTACAAATGCACGGCCTCAAAACCCAGCGGAGCGAGGCGACGCGCCAGCAGGCTGCGGTGGCATTGACCCGCATCGCGCTCCGAACAAAGCAGCGCGACCCGCTCGTCGAGTGCCGTCGCCGCCAATCCGGCGACCGCTTCGCCAACCGTCGCGAGGTGCTCCTCGTACGCCGCCGCGAACGCGTCAAAGTCACCGTCAGCGTGGTACGCGTCACGCAACGGCTTGGGAGTGCCCAGGCGGGGGCGGTGGTCGTACGTGATGGCCGCCTCGCCCAGCGTCGCCGCCAGCCGATTCTTGCTGAAGTCCTTCTTCCGCGTCAACGGCAAGTGGCGAACGTCAATGACCCGTTCAACCCCGGCGGCCAGCAGCGCGGCCATGAAATCCTCCAGTTGCCGGCCCGAATAGCCGATCGTCCAGATCTGGGGCACGAAAGGGCGGAGCCTGCCGGCCTCCAAACGCCTTCGCTTCGGGGTTAACGGTGCACGCACCCGCCCAGCCCAACAGGAGAGCGCCCGCCGTCGGCGTGCCCGGCTGTGCGAGCCGACTCCCGCATCCGTTTTATACGCGACTTCCAATCCCGAAGGACAGTTTCGTTGGTGGTTGGCTGCGGTGTCGACGTATCTAGATCGTTCACGCAGTGTCTAGGAGGTTGGATCGACGCAAGTCCTCCAACTGTTGCTTAGCCGAGGCCGCCCCGGCGACGACAGGAGAGGGTTACTTGCACCTTGGTTGGTCGGCTTGGCTTCGACGCTCGCAGATCGTTTCGATCCTCATCATCGCCGCGATGGTGTCCCCCATTCCCGTAATCGGCGTCGGCATGGCGCTGGATACGATTCCGGAGGCACCACAGGAGTTCGCGGTCAGTTCGCTGACCACGGCTGAGCGAGCGGCGTTCGTGGATCTATACATGAATGTCTTCGCACGCGGCGTCGTGCCCATCGAGGACACGCCCGGCGAATATCCGGACTACGCGCCCGAACTGCAAATGGAGCTGGTCCATGACCTGATCCAGGAGTTGAAGCAGGACCCGGTCTACTCAATCCAGTTGGACCCGGTCAACGCCGGCCCCGCGCTGGGCTACTCCACCGCCGAGGACCCGCTCGTCGACAGCGACGGGAACCCGGTGACGCAGGAGCGCGTGGACGGCGTCTACGCGGCCTTCCTGCACGGACTCATCTTCGACCGCGACGCGTTCCAGGACCGCATCGCCTCCATGGCCGAGGACACCATGAACCCGGTCGACGCGCCCGAGGAAGGCCCGGAGGGGGACACGCCCCACTCCGAGGCCGACAACGAGCTGCGCAAGAACTTCGACCGCGAGCCGATGTCCCACTGGGGCAACCTTGACCCGAACGCGACGGCCCCGCCACTCTTCGAGACGACCGAGCCGGTCCTCGTCGAGCAGCACGGCGCGCCCTTCGGCATCGCCCCCGAGCAACCCATCGACTTGCCCGAGTTGACCGACCCGACAATTGTGGCCCAGGACATCGATATCACCCCTCTCCAGGTGCCTGAGCTGCAACCCAAGCCGGTCAACCTCGCGGCCGAGCTGCCCCAGAGCCCCATGTCCGCCGCGCCTCCCGAGGCCTGGCTCGACCCGCTCTTCACGCTTGATCTGCCCGACCTGATGGACTTCCTGCGTGGCCTGCCCGGCGTCGCCGATGATCTCCTGTATGAGATTCTGGGCAACCTGAGCACCAACGTCTACTTCCCCGACGAAATCCGCGGCCCCCTGTCGGAATTCCCGCACATCGCCGAGCCGGTCGCCGAACTGAACCTGGCCGTCACCCAGTTCGACCAGACCCTGGAGCCGCTGCTTGGCCCCATCGCCATCATCAACGAGATTCCCCTGCCGGACCAGTTGGACCTCCTGCTGGCTGAACTGGAGCAGGAGCTCGACCAGATGGAGTACAGCGGCGAAGTGAATGGCGTCCGCTTCAATGGCACCTGGTTCACGCCCGTGGCCGTCGACGTCGACGGCGACGATGTGGCCGACCTGATCATCCAGATGAACATGGAGGCGCAGGCGGACCCGGTCACGGACATCAATGACCTCGGTGCCGACTCGGCCCGCATCCTGCCCCGCCTGCTCATCCAGCGCGCGGGCACCGGCGACGGCCCGCTGGTCGAGCCCATCGACCCCGCCGTTGTCCCGCCGCTTCCGATCGATCCGTTCGGATTGGATGTCATGTCCAACGTTCCCATCACGCGCGAGCAGCTTGAGGCGGCCGGCGTGGCGGTCCAGCAGGACGTGATGGACACCGGCGCCACGGACCCGGACACGCCGCTGGCCGACCCGTTCCCGTACCATCTCACCGTTGCTTTCTACATGCCCGAGGGCGACGAACTCGTGGTCCACGACCTTGACCTCGCGGGCTTTGCCGACACCGTCGACCTGCTCGTGCGCGATGTCGGCCCCAGCGTCGACATGGCCACCGTGGGCGGCGAGGGCTCGTTCAGCCTCGTCACCTCGGTCCTGCACAACGAGGACCCCAACGGCGACGTGGCCAGTTTGTCCCTGGTGGGCGACGCGCTGCCCACTCACATGGCCGCCAGCGCGGCTGTCAACCCCGCAGCGGACACCGCCGATCTGAGCATTCGTCCCCTGACGCCCATGGACCTGACCGCCACGGCCCGCCGCGACAACGCAGCCGGCAACTTGGCGCTGGTCGCTTCGAGCGAGGAGATGCCTGCGGCTGACATTGTCACCCGTGGCGCCCAGATGGACCTGACGACTGTGGAGGGTGCTTCGCTGGCCTACGCGCGCCAGGAGTTCACCAACCGCGGCGTGGACCCCCTGTACCACCGCGGTATCCTCGTCGCCAATGCTCCCACGAACCTCGACATGACGCTCACCGAGACCCGCATCTCGGCGCAGGCCGACCTGCGCGGCGGTGACGTGCGCGCCATCGCCGGCGAAGTGGTCGCTGGCGCCTACCAGCACGCCATGTGGACGTCGGTGGAGGGAATCGGCCGCAGTTTCACGATGGCGGCGCCCCCGGGCGGCCTGACGTTTGACAGCGAGGTCGAGACCGGCCACGCCCAGGCGGTCATCGCCCGGACCGCCGGCTCCGCCCTGATCGGCGAGGTCGCCGGCATCAAGATCAACGACGAACTGCTCGCCTTTGGTCTGCCCGGCATTCGCGAGGCCAGCATCCTGCCCACCGACGACGGTGGGTTCGAAATCCAGGCCGCGACCGGCGCCAGCACGTCGTTCCTGCTGGATGTCGAGCGCAACGTGCCCGACGGCGTCGTCACGCAGCGCTTCAGCTTCTCCAACCTGCCCTCCGCCCTTTCGGTGGAGGTCAGTGACTCGAGCATCAACATCGGCAGCTCCGAGCCGGTCGACCAGGTCATCGGCGACATGAGCCGGCCCCTGGACGGCCCCGATGCCCTCCCGACCCAGGCGTACGTGTTGCTGGATGATCTGGACGGCACTTCGTCGGTGGCGATGAACGATGCCAACGTCAACCTCCAGGCGACGGGCGGACTGCTGTCCGGCGACGTGCTCTCCTCGAACACGCTCGACCCGACCACCGGCACCCACGAGTTCCTCGCACTCGACGGCAACCACATGCTGGCCGATGTGCAGGGCACCGTGCGCCAGCACTCTGCGGCCGTCACGGATGTGGCCACCCTCACGCCGGGTCTCGGCGACGTGGGCGGCATCATCAGCGGCCTCGCCGGCGGCATCGGCAGCGTCGCGCTCAACCTGGGTCTCAGCGGACCCCTGTGCTGGAGCTTCGGCAAGGACTCGAACGTCCTCAAGCTGTGCATTAGCAACGTGCCGGACACCATCAACGTGGACTTCCAACTGGTTCCGCACCCCTCGATCGGCTACCACGCCAGCGAGGAGATCCAGAACCTGTCCATCCAGTTGATCGCCCCCGACGTGGACATCCTGTTCTTCGTCAATGGCATCCCCGAGGACGTCGTTCTGGAATTCACGCGCGCGGGCGCCGATCTGATCATGAGCGACCGGATCGACGCCATTGGCCTGATCGCCAAGCTGCGTGACACGGTCATCGGCGCCGGCATCGAGGACATCCCGGCCATCGTCCACTTCAACTGGAACGAAGGCGGCATGGGGCCCGGCCTCGAACCTGGCGATTACATCGGCCGCGTCTATGCGTTCATCACGCGTCCCGGCCTGAGCTTCTTCATGGAAATCGTGCATTTGCCGCAGATCAATGTGGTCTGGGGCGAAGGCGTGATGGAGATCGATCTCAGTGGTGATCGAATTGGCAGCTTCACGTTGCAGTTGATCATCAACCCGATCGATGCGCCGGAGGCGGCACTTGAAATTCTGTTTGAGGCCAACCTGATTCCAGGCATTTCGGCGACATGGGATGATCTGGGCGGCCAATTCGGGACGAGCGACGCCTTGGGCGGAATACGTTTATTGTTAGCACAAGGCCCGGTTCTTGATCGGGTCATTACCATGATCTTCGAGATCATTGATGTGCCACAGGCTACAGCCACATGGGGCGGCACGTCGTTCGACTTGTCGCTTGACGGTCGCATCGAGAAGCTGGGCTTCCAGTTCCTCACGCCCGACATCATCGTCGCCTTCGAAGCCCTCGGCGTGCCCGGCATCAGTGTCGACTGGGGCGGCGAAGGTGGCGCCATGCTCACGGAAGGCCCCCTCGACAAGATTGAGGTCTACTTCCGCAAGGGTCTGAGCGGTCCCTTCCTCCAGGTCCTGCTGCGCATCACCGATGTCCCGCAGATTTCCCTGAGCTGGGGCACGGACATCGGCCTTGACACCTTCGGCGACCAGATCGGCGAAATCCTGTTCGAGTTCATTTCTGATTCGAACGATGACGCGGCTGATCTGTACTTCATGATCCGGGCGTTGGGTTTGCCTGGCCTGATCTTCAACACCGTGGAGAACACGTTCCGAACGACGGCGGAACTGGATTCGATCACGGTCTTGTTGCGTCTTGGCGCCGTGCAAGCCCCGTCCCTGCTGGTCCGTTTGGACATTGAAGGCGTCCCCGAAATTACGGGTGCTACCTGGACCGACGGATTCAATCTCGGCTTCAGTCCCGCTGATGCGCAGATCGATCGCATCGAATTCCTGTTCCTGCTCGATCAGGCCGGCACGACGGCGGACCTGTTCCTCAACCTGAGGGCACTGGGAATCCCCGGCATTGTCCTTGACCAGGCAGGCGTGATTGGCACGACCAATGTCCTTGACGAATTGTCGCTGGACTTCCGGTTCGGTTCATTTGCAAGGCCAACCGTTCTGCTGCAATTGATCATTGAGGACGTGCCGAAGATTTCGGCCGGCGGCTTCGGTGACGAGGGCTTCAACCTGGAGTTCTCGCCGCCGGGCGCGCAGATTGCCAAGATCTACTTCATCTTCCAGTTGGAATTCGACTTGAACAACGTGGGTCAGCAGATTCAGTTGCTGCTGGATGCCCGCGGCATTCCGGGAATCATCGTTGACCTCGGGTCCGGTGGCGGTGGTATCAGCACCACCGCGACGCTGGATTCGATGCTCGTGCATTTCCATGCGGGCAAGAAGGGCGATCCACTGGTTCAGTTCAATCTGAACATTCGCGGCGTGCCGCAGATCCTGGGCGCAAGTTGGGCGGGTGAAACCTTCCAATTGCCTTTGGCCAGCGGAAAGATCCAGGAGATCAGCCTCGAATTCATCCTGAACCTGCCCACCGACGCCGACGACATCTACCTGCTCTTCGTGGCGCACGGAATTCCGACCGTGCTCGTCGAGCAGACCGACGATGGTTTCTCGTTCGACGCCACGGGCGGCATTGATTCGATTGCCCTGGTGTTCCGTAAGGGTGTGTTTGCCTACGATCCGTTTGCCTACGGCAGCAGTTTCCTCGGCGCCTGGCTTCGTCCGGACGGCTTTGGAACACCGTGGCCCGGCAATCCGCAATTCGGCATCAGCGTCCGTATTCTGGGCTTCGAGAAGGTGTCGTTCACGGCGGACGAAGTCACCAACGAGCAATTGTTGAGCATGCACTTCGCGCAGAACAACGATTTGCGCACCATCGTGGACCTGCGACTGGCCCCGATCATCGCCACCGCCGACCTGACCCTGACCGATCTCCCGCGCATCATGACGCTGCGCATTACGGAAACCGGCGTGGTGTTCGACGGCAGCAGCCCGTGCGGCCTCAACGGTTGTTCGGCTGCGACACCATGGCTCCAGGGCCGCATCCAGCTGGCGACCCCGAGCGCGATCAACCGTGCGCCCGAGCCGTACTGGCCCTGGCAGACGATCAGCGAGCCATCCGGTCTTTGCAACCGCAACGGCTCGCAGGTGGCCTGTGGTATCATGGGCAACACGTTCCTCGACATCTTCAGCGGCAACCTCGACCTCGCGGTGAAGCTGAAGCTGGATCTGCCCTTGCCGCTTGGGTTCACGTTCGCGCGGACTGACGATGGCGGGCTGCCCCAGTACGAATTGTCTTCGGGTGTCAAGCTCGGCAAGCTCGACTTGCGCATCAACACGAACATCCCGCTGCCGGTTTGGCCGTACGAACTCGATTTGCTCGCCTTCGTGACGGTTTCCAACCTGCCGACATCGCTCAAGGTGCAGCAGACCCTTGGATCCGCGTCCGCAGGCGGCAACCCCGACGTGCGCGTGACGACTGGCGAGCCGATCGACCGCGTTTTCGTTGGTCTGCGCTTCGACCGCAACTGGTACCCTGACCCGGGCAACGTGCGCGTCGACGGCCGCAACATCCAGGCCGCGGGCTTCCCGATCTGGCTGGCCGTTGAGGACATCCCAACCAGCGTCAATTTGGCGACGGGCAAGTCGAGTTACGGCCAGGCTGACTGTCAGAGTTGCAGTCCGGCAACGCCGTTCTTCAACTACGGCGCCAGCGCCGACACACTGGATGCCATGATCTACCTGAACATCGGCCA
>JBFJYU010000117.1:0-8945 GCA_041622435.1 Thermoplasmatota archaeon
CCAGCCTGGAAACATGTCGGAAGGGCATCGGCTGCTTGAAGAGCGGGAGGCCATCAACCTGACCAACTGCACATGGCGAAGTATTGGGTTGAATTACGTGCTAGGCATGGGGCCAAGTCGACGGCCCCCCGGGTGGCCAGAACCGGGTCCGTACAGTACGTTCGGGCTTGAGGTTCTCGAATGCCGCAGACTTGCTTGGCGCGACTTCGAGCGAGGCCCCGTCGCGCTGATTCTTGAAGGTGAACATGTTCTTCAGCAAGTGCCGCACTGTACGCCTTCCAATTTCAACAGTATATTCCTCGTTCATCGGGCCTTCGGCGACGATAAAGTGCTCTTGCATGCGCTCCATGATCTAACGGGCCTGTCATATGAGGTAGCCAGCATGAACTGGGCACGCGACGAGCAAGACGTGGGGACCGTGGAAACCTTGGGGTGGCGCGTAGAGGGCGGAGAACAATCCCAGATCGACCATGTGTTTAGCTTTGCCACGCCGTCGTTGCACGATCGACGCGATCGCTTTCTCTGGTTTGATGGAGCGCGGATGACGGCGATGGACCTTGATATTCAATTCCAAGCACCCCAGCTGGACACGTTTAGCGGCCTGGGGCGTTTCGGGGCGCCCATGACATGGGCTGAGCAGGGATTCAAGGTCCTGCCGGTCCATGTGGGGACTTGGATCACAGCTGAAGCAACCGGGACAGTGACCACATGGGACAATCACTTTTGCGAACCGTAGTTGCCGCCGTGCTGTTGGCGGGGCCCGCTGCCGCCGAAAGCTTGTCGTTTCAGACCAGCGCTCGGCTTTCTGCTGTTGAGGCTGAGCTTACCGGCGAGTGGGTAATGATCGCGGGTGTCGAGCCGCAGGAGTTGCTGGTCGAGGTGAAGGGTTCCGACGCTCAATGGCAAGAGATGGAATTCTGGGAAATGCGCCGCACCGGAAGGTATTGGTCGGAATTTCACAAGCCAGGAGACTGGTCGCCTCCGCGACCGGCTCCGGATCTGCTCAGCTTCTCGGTAGCACGAGATCGTTCGAATACCTCCGTCTTCGTCCTGGCGGATTCGATCGCGATTCACAGGGGAAGTCACGAAAGCCGACTGGTGGCGGCTGCGCCCTGCACTTGGGCCATTGACACCCCCGAGGAGTCGGCGCGCAAGTTGTTCCCACCAAGCACGTGTGGCGCACCTGACGCGGTGGTCGTGGCCGTGGACCTGGCCGATCAGGGGGCCTCGCCTATGCGCCTTGAGGCTCGCGGCGTCCGGGAGGTCATCGTCCACAACCTAGTTTCCCATTGCAAACCGCCCGCAGACGCATGCCCCCACGGCGGCTACCGTCAAGTCAGCCTCGAAGCCCAACTCAATGGCGAGGGTTGGCGCCACACATCCCTAGGCTACGCACGCATTACGGGCGTTGAGGAGGTCACCTTCGGCGGCCGGCCCGGCCGCGTGGCCCTCGGTGCGTCGGCAGTCAGCGTTCACCTTGACGGCACCTTGCGCCTTCCGCTTGCGCAGGGCGCCACCTGCCCCAGCGGAAGCAAGTGCGTTGTCGCGGCCGACCAGACGCTGACTGTGGCGGGCCAAATATCGCTCGTCAATCTGACCGGGCGTGAAAGTCACAATCGCTTCTCCGGGCAGCTTCTGGGTGGCTTTTATTCAATGAGACTGGATGAGGCGGCAGTTCCGATGGATCAGGCGGCTTCGGCTGCCGTCGCATTCGGGATCACGGCGCTGATTGCTGCGATGGCCAAAGCGCTCTTTCTCGGCCTGACTCGAAAGCGGGGCGTCCTCGGCCACCCCAACCGGCGGAAACTACATGGTGCGATCTTGGCCCATCCGGGGGCTACATTTCGGGAATTGCTACGACACACGGATCTCCCCGCCGGTACAGCGCGGCATCATTTGCAAGTCCTGAAGCGTGAGGCAGCCATTCAGGAGTACCAGCACAAGTGCACGCTCCGGTACTTCGAGAACCACGGCAGATTCGATGACTCTTGGAACACGGTGGTTCTATTGCGGGAGGGCGGTCTGAGAAAACTGCACGCCTGGCTAAGGAATAACCCCGGTGCATACCAAAAGGAGATTGTCGCCGAAGCCAGCACGCGGTGGGGCTGGAGCCGCAGCACCACCCAGCATCGGCTGCAACGCTTGGTCGGGGAAGGACTGGTGCAAGTCCGGCCTCAGGGCCGCCTCAAGTGCTACGAGGCATTTGACGCAGCGCCGACGCCGGGCTAGGCGCGTATGGCTCACCCGGCGTCCTGCCGGAGGACGTGGCGGCTCATCGTCTCCCGGCCCGCGCAATGATCGTCTCGCGCCTGGCTGCGGATGGAAGCCTCGCGTCGGGCGTGGCGGCTGCCCGGCCTTCCAGCCCATGCCGGGCGGCGGCCGGATCCTCGGCCTATGGCGCGTCCTTGGGTTTGGGCCTCCGCCCAGGCTCCAGGTACTCGGCTCCCGCCTTCCGCATCCTCTGGATGACGGCCTCGGCCATGTCCTTGGGTCCCGTGGCCCGAATCAGGATGTGGCCGCGCTGGGGGTAGCTTCCAATCATGACTTCCGGGTATTCCCGTTCGAGGTCGCGCAGGATCTCGTAGAACCGGCTTTCTTCGCTGTAGAGGGTCAGCTCTTCGATGTGGCGGGGTGTGCTGGGTTTGAGCAGGGGCCGAATGGATTCGTTGAACATCCGGACGAATTCGCCGGGCACGCCGGGCAGGGTGAACAGGAGCGTTGGCTTGGGTCCCGCCTCCACGATGGCGCCGAGGGCGGTGCCGATGTTGTTTGGCATGGCTTTGGCGCCGCGGGGCAGGTCGGCCATTTTGAGGATGCCTGGGTTGGGCTCGGGGCTGTTGAAGTAGCCGAGTTGGTGGCCGAAGCGGACCCGCTCTCGCATCCATTCGACGTGCGCGGGGTCGCGTTCGAGGGGGACGCCGAGGGCCCGGGCGATGCCTTCCATGGTGCGATCGTCGGGCGTGGGGCCGAGGCCGCCGGACGTGATCACGTAGTCCAGGTCGAGGTCGTAGAGGAATCGCCGTACGCTGCGCTCGATGTCGCCCAGTTCGTCGGTGCAGATTTCCACTCGCGCGAGGGTGACGCCGATGGATTTCAATTCGTTGGCGAGCCAGTGGCTGTTGGATTCGTGCACGTGACCGGCAAGGATTTCGTCTCCGATGACGAGGCAGCCGAGGCGCTTGGACTCCACATGGGGTGAGCGGTGGGGGGGACTTGAACGGACCGAAGGCCGCTGGCTGCTGGCCGCCTGGTGTGGGCCGCCGGCCAGCCGGCGCCGGGCGTCAGGCGCCCGGCGCTGGCGGCTTCACGCTGTGACGGGGTCGCGGCGCAGTACGGTGGCGGCGAGTACGAGCAGCGCGATGGCGGTGCCGATCAAAACGGATAGCCCGAGGCCGAGGCCGCCGACGTCGAAGGCAAAAACGATGGCGTCGGCGGCCAGCACGATGGCGGCGCCGAGCACGATGCCGCGTTCGCGCAGGCCAAGGCCGGCGATGAGGATGCCGAGCATGGGGATGCCGAGCATGAGTTCGGTGCCGCCGCGGAAGCTGGGGTCGAAGCCCTCGAACAGGTACATGATGTACGAGGGGGTGAGTCCAACCACGGCCAGGGCGAGCGCGACGCTGGGTAGCGTGTCCCGTTTGACGACGTTGATCAGGCTCAGGAGGACCAGCCAGCCGGTGGCGAGTCCCGCCCACAGGAGTTCGCCGGCTGGGCCGGTCAGGCTGAGCTTGTCGACCGCAAAGCCGGTGGCGACGATGAACGCGATGGTCGCCGCGATCGGCGGGAGGACCCGTCCCAGTCGGGCCGCCAGCAGCGCCAGGGGCGCCAGGACGGACACGATCGAAAGGGCGTCGCCGACGCTGGTTTGCGGAGCCGACATGGCGGTGAGCGGGATGAGGGCGGCCAGGAACAACGCGTCGGCCAGATCGTTCTGCTTGGCGGCAACAAGTGCCGCGGCGACGGCCGCTGCTGCAAGGCCGATGCCCAGCCAGATCAGGCTGCCGGCGGTCTCGCTGACATCAATCAGCATGACGAAGGCCAACGCGGCGGCACCCAGCAGGATGCCTGCCAAGCCGTACACTGCGGTGGCGCCGGCTGAGCGGCTGCCATCGGGCCGGCTGGCGTCCACGCGGTAGCTGGCCTCGATCGCGGCGAGGGCGTCGTCGTCGACGAGTCCGGCCTGGTTCCAGCGGCGGGCTTCGCGCAGGGCCACGCGAGCCTCACGAGCATCCATGGCTCCTGGCGCGGCATCCGGGCTCATGAGGCTTGCGTGTGTTTCGTCGGCGGGTGCCGGGGCCCGCGCAGATGTTTTTTCGTCGGCGGAAAGAGTCGGGCGCGCGTCAGGAGCGCTGGGCCGGGCCGGGGATTGGCGGCACCGGGATGCCCTTGAGCGTCGTGCCGGAGAAGCGGCTGCGGGGTAGCGCGATCAGGGATGCAGCCAGGAGCGCGCTGGCAGCCGCTGCAACGACGCGGTCCCACTCCAGGGCCTGCGTCAGGCTATAAACGGCCGCCAGGCCCAGCAGCGCGGCGCCGCCAAGGAGCGTGGCTTGGGGAACGCGGCGCCAGGCCCCGGTCGGCAGGAGCAGCCAGAGAAGCGCCTGATGGGCGCCGAGGGCCAGGCCCGCCACGAGTGGGTTGTAGGGGCCATGGTCGCTCCGGTAGGCCGCCTGGACCAGCAGTGGCATGCCGAGCACCGCGATGCCGATGCGTAGCGCGGGCGCCGTGTGCAGGAGCAGCGCCAGAACGTTGAGGGCGATGGCGAGCCCGATGGCCCACCAAGGCGAGTCCGTTAGCAGGAAGGGGTACAGCGTCACGAGGCCGAGCGCCGTGAATGCCAAGCCGAGGCGCACGCCCGGGGGCACCTCTGTCAAGGCCCATGCCAGCAGCAGCGAAGCACCGATGAGCGCAGGGATGGCCGCGCGGATCGTGTGTCCGATGCGCTCCTCGTCCAAGTTGCCGGTGCGCGTGTCGGCGGCCACCACGAGGGTTACGAGCACCAAGGCGGCGGCGACCCCGATGGCCATCGCCAACAGCACCCGGCCGTGCAGCCGTTCTTCTGTTGGGCGCACGCGATAAAGCCACGCCGAAGCCGGATAACCGTTTTGGTGGGTCGGTGCCGGTTGCAAGGCCCTGCGCGCCTCGGTCAAGGCGGCAATCAGGCGTAATCAATCAGAGCCGCGACAGCCGCTCCCTTGGGTCGCGGGCTGCCTGCGGCCTTGAACGTCGCCTCGATCGCCGCCCACCCCCCGGCCAGCTCGGCCCACGTCGTCTGGGCCATGTGGCCGACACGAAACACGTTGCCCTTCCACTGGGCCTGGGCGCCCGCGACGACGACGCCGTGATCCTCCTTGAGGCGCGGCCGGACGTCCTTGTCCTGGATGCCGTCGGGGTAGCGGATGGCGGTGACGGTATCGCTGCGGAAGCCGGGCTGCGCTGCGAGTTCCAGGTCGGCGGCCTCGGCCGCGGCGCGGCACGCGTCCGCCAGGCGGCGGGTGCGGGCGAAGCGGGCATCGAGCCCCTCCTCGAACACCATGTCGAGCGCCTCCACGCAGGCCAGGTGCAGGGGGACCGCCGCCGTGTACGGCGTCTGGTTGTCCTTGTGCGCGCGGTCGATGTGCTTCTTCAAATCTAGGTAGTAGCCGGGGGAGTCCAGGTGCTCGTAGGCGCGCTCCGAGACGCCGACGAAGGCGAGGCCACTGGGGCCACCGATGCACTTCTGGCTGCCCATAATCGACACATCCAGGCCCCAGTCGAAGTCCACGGGCGCGCTGCCCGTTGCGGTGATGGTGTCCGCGATACACAGGGCGTCGTGCTTGCGGCACAAGGCCGCGATCTCTTTGCCCTGGTTCATCACCGCGGTGCTGGTCTCGTTGAGCGTGAAGGCCACGGCCTTCGTGTTGCCCTCCTCCAGCGCCGCCTCCAGCGCGCCGAGGTCGTGTCCACCGCCCCAGTCGGACGTGATGCGCACGGCGCTCGGGCCGGCGTACCGCTCCACAAGGTCGGCCATGCGCTCGCCGAACTTGCCGTTGTCCAGCCCGATGGCGCGGTCGCCCCACTTGACGAGGTTCGAGATGGCCGCGTCCATGCCCGCCGTTCCGCTGCCCGCCAGGACCGCCACATGCTTGGTGCCGATGAGCTTGCGCAGCCCCTCGAACAGGCGCTCGTTAACTGCCCCGAACTCCGGGCTCCGGTGCGCCATGGCAGGCCGCGCCATCGCTTCGCGCACGCGGGGGTGAATCTTGACCGGGCCGGCCAGCAGGAAGGTGTTGTCTTGGACGTCGAAGGGCACGCGCGACGCTAGTTGGGCGCTGCTTTTCAAATGGGCTGGCGAACCGGTGCAGCTTGGCTGAACGAAGCCATCAGCCGATGTTGCAGGTGCGGCCGTCGTGGTCGACCGACTTGGGTACATAGACCGACCCGACGAACGGGATCGTCACATACCCGAATGTGGCGTCGACCCAGATCCAGTCGCCGTCGTCGCCCATGAACTGGCACTTGATCGTAACAATTCGTTCGCCTTCCACGTTTGCCGGGATAAGCGTCAGGAGAGCCAAGGCAAGCAGAATCACAGGAATCTTATTCATGATACCACCCGGCTCGTCATCTCGGCGGCCGATCTTTGCACTTTTCCAGCGTTGCCGAATCATCCACAAAAATGGCAATGGTGGCTAGCCTCCAATCGCGCCTGCTCCGCGTCGCTTCACCGCCGCCGGGTCCAAGCGACCGCGCCGAGCAACGCCAGGGCGCCCAGCGTCCAGCCGGCGCCGGGGCTGGAGGCCTCTTCAAGCTCGATGGGGCTCGGCTGCATGGCCAGCGCGAGGGCGTCGCTTACCATCGGGAAGTCGTAGCCATCGGCGTCGCAACCGTCGTCGCCGAACATGTTCATCGTCGTCCAGCGCAGGAGTTCTGCGTGCAGTTGACCGGGGGGGCCCTCGCTCGTCAACGTAACCCTGAAGCTGCCTTTGATCGAAAACGCCGAGCCGTCGGCCTGGTCCCAGGCCCAGGACATGTTGTTGGGCTCTGACTTCTGTAGCGTGTAGTTCTGCCTGGCTGAACTGAACGTCGTCGCGGCTCCCGAAGACATGTAGAGTTTGAGGTCCCTAGGCGCCGTTTGCAGAGGGCACTCAATTTCGCCCGCAAAGACGACTCGGTAGGTCTCCTCGCCGCCTGGCGGCAAGATGATGGAGAGTCGGTCCAGATTGACCCATAGCTCGGCCGTCGCAACCCGTCCGTCAGCCAATTGGTCTACGACAGGCTGGGCCCCTGCCGAGGGCAGCAGGAGGAAGACGGCCAGCACGGCGATTCGCATGGCCACGGCAGCCCGCCCGGCGTACTTGATGGTTCCCAAAATGCGGACAAGTCCATCAAGCGCGACGCACTGCACAGGGCGTGTCCGGCCCCCACGTCCGGCCGGCGGCGCCTGCCGACGACGACCGGATTGCAGATCTCTTCGCCGAATATCAGGAAGCCTTCGCCTTTGACTTGGGCGACCAGGACGTGGCCGCCGAAGGCCGCCAAGCGCGGACCTTCTACGCAAGCGGCGCCCTGCTCGTGGCCGACATCAACGGCGAGATCGCCGGCTGCGTCGCCTTCGAGCCCTGGGGTGACGGCCGCGCTCGCATGAAGCGCATGTTCGTCTCCCCCCGGCACCGGGGGCGCGGCCTCGGCCGCGCCCTGGCCATGGCGATCATGGATCGGGCCCGCGCCGACGGGTACCCGATGATGATCCTCGACACGACGGCCAACATGGCGGCGGCGACCGAGTTGTACCGATCGCTCGGGTTCAGGGAGTTTGAGCCCGACTACGTGGCGCCGTGCAGGGACACGGTGTACCTTCGTCGGGAGCTAGTCACGCCTGCGCCAGCCGGCGGCGGCCAGCAACGCTAGGCCCAGCAGCGCGAGTTGCACCGCTGGGGCATCCTCTGCCTCGTCCAATTCGGGTGCCGGCGTGACCGTCAAGCGCATCGTGTTCGAATCCGTGCCATAAGCCCAGCCATGGGGTTCGGCGCACTCGTCGAGCCGGCTGCCCCCAAATGCGGCCCAACGGATGTCCGTCGAGAACGCCTCCTTCGGCGCGAAACGACTCTCAACGCGAAGGACCACGATTTCATCGACCACGTAAAGCCCCCCGCCCTGGTGAGTCCAGTTGAACTCCAGTTCGCGAGGGATGATTTCCCACAAGCCTATCGACCCCCAGCGCTGCGCGCCGGTGCGCACCGGGCTGGGCGGCGGCAGGTTCGGGTCGCAATCGATTTGGGCCGTGGCGGCCACGGGAAACCGCGTTGTCTCCCCGCCCTGCGCAACCAGGGCTTCGGGCTGCGTGAACAGCAAGGTCGTCTCGACCGGTTGCTGCGCCTGCCCCGCGACGCCCGGCATCAACAAAACGAAGCCCACCAGCCAAAACCCGCGCCCCATGACCACGACGCGGGGAGACTCCCGCGACTTCATCTACGTTACGCGCACGTCAAGCGGAGACGGGCTGCATGCAGCCCACGATATTGCCCGCCGGGTCGTGGAAATAAAAAACGCGGCCGACGCCCTCAACATCAAATGGCTCCAGCGCCGTGGCGCCCCCGTTGGCAAGCACCGCCTGGTGGCTGGCGTCCAAATCCGCCACTTCGAGAACGCACACGAATCCGTTGACGGGCGCTCCCGCCTCGGGACGCGGCCCCTGCCGATCCATCATGCCGCCCCCGATGCCAACCGGCTGAGGCTGGCCGGGCTCGCCCCCGCCCGTCGGGAAGAGGAGCGTGTACGGCATTCCCGGAGCGGCCATCGTCTTCCAGCCGAACACACGCTCGTAGAACGCAGCCAACGCGGGGCGATCATCGGCGTGGACCTCGAAGTGAACAACCGGGGCGGCCATGGCCCGCCATCCGATCGCCGACTTATGGCTGTGGCGCCCCGGCGTGTTCCTGAGCGAATGCCCAGATGCGCTCCGCGGC
>JBFJYU010000118.1:0-8911 GCA_041622435.1 Thermoplasmatota archaeon
AAGCACGCTGCCGGCGGCGGTCCGCTCAAGGTGGTCAGCGACCAGTGGATGACGCCCACGTACACCATGGACGCCGCCGAGGCCATCCTGAAGCTCGCCGACCTCGACGCCAAGGGCATCGTCCACGTGACCAACCCTGAGAGTTGCACGTGGCATGCCTTGGCCAGCCACGCGGTAGCCCGGGTTTACCCCGACGTGATCGTCAACGAGGTTCCGGCTAGCACCTGGCCCAGCCCGGCCGCCCGGCCAGCAAACGCAGCCCTGTGCACCGACAAACTCACCGGCCTGCTCGGCTCGGGGCTGAGGCCATGGCGGGACGCCGTCGATGCGTACCTGGTTGAGAAGGGGCACGTCCAGGCCTAATCCGATTTCGGCAGGCTGCTTGGCCCGGGGGCTTTACCGCATTTGCGCCGGGGTGAGTAGCTGTCGTCAGATCGGCGGGCAGCCGCAAACTTGGCGACAAAACGCCTAGCCAGAACAGATACAATAGCGAAACATTTTTCTTCGCAGGTTTATCTTGCGCCATGAATGGCACAAGGTGCACCTGGGTCGCCGCCCTCTGTCTGCTCGGCATGCTAACCACCCCGGCCGCTGCCGCCGGCGGGGACACCATCGATCCCCCTGCCAAATGCAACGGCCTCGGCACCTACTGCATTGAGGGGGCGGCCACGGCCACACCCACCCTCGATCAAACGGAATGCGACGGTGGACGGCCGTTCCCCGACTTCAAATGCTTCAGGCTGGTCATCCGCAGCACGGTGTTCGTCGAATTTGGCGGCTCAACCCGCCTGGATGTCAGCGCCGCGTCGGCGGCCCGCCCCCTGGCGGACACCTGTTTTGTGACAGCCTTCGAGTACGAATGCATGGCCCAGGATATTGAGCACGCCTGGGTGCAAGAGGACATGCCCGATTGCGTGGCCGGCGGAAAGGGGGAAGCCCACTCCACGGTTTACGGAGACATCGACACGCCCGGCACCCTGGAGGCGAATTGCGATGACCCGTTCACGCCGGACTCCTGAGGGCCAGCGGGCGGGGTGCGCCCCACCCCACCTCGCCGCAGTCACGACCCTGTCGGTGATGGTGACGCTGTTGGCTGCCCTGTCGGGCTGCGTGGCGTCCAAGGCGGTCGCCCCGATCGAGTGGCGTGCGTTCGATGCCCGGTACACGGTCGCCGAGGGTGAGGATCTTCGAGTCCGGTTGCTCCCCGAGACCGTTGTTGCTGACGCCTTGCTGGTGCCCCGCTTCGCCTATCCGGTCGAGGTGACGCGCCTGCGAGAGGGCCCGGAGGCCGTGACCACGTTTTATCTAGATGGCGATTGGAATGTCGTTCGCCGCGACCGGGATCTCACGGCGTTTGGATTCGACAAGGCGCCACGCACGGAGGCTTCGTGGCCGCAAGGCGCGACGCTGCCGCCGCTGGGCATCGGCCTGCTGGCCCACGCGGGCGACCGAGTCTTCGTCACAGCCGAAGCAGGCGGTGGCGCCACGGTGCAGGCTTCCGCCGAGTCGGAGCGCTCGCCGCCGATGGAATTCGTTTCGCTAGACGGCACGTATGCCTACCAGGCCGGCGAACCGCTGGCCTCCTGGATCGACGCCTGGGACCTGAGTTGGGACCGCCCCTTGCAAGCGCAGCGGTCCGCGGTTAGCTGGGGAGTTCCCCTGGAGTCGATCCCGGCCTGGCCTGCCTCCGCCACGGGCGCGGGCCCTAGCTTCGGGGCCGGCGCCGACCCCGCGAAGGCTGCCGACGCCGCCGAACCGGCGCCGCAGGACACCCCTGGAACAGATCGCGGGGCTGGCTGGCCGTCGCCTCTGCCGCTGGCCGACGACTCGGAAACGGTCGTCGGGACACCGTGGTCCTTCGCCGAGACGCTAGATTTCCTTGCCGCAGGCCAACCTGAGGCGCGCGAAACGCTTGCAACCGGCTGCGTTCGCCTGTTCTCCGTGGAGCCGGATGCCGTGGGCAAGGCCCGAGGCGCCCTGCCCGCCGTGCGAGAGCACTTCTTCATCGCTGAACTCGTGGACGACCATGCGCAGGTTGTACGCTACGAGTACATCGTCACTGAAGATGACCTGCTCGGACCATCGTTCCAGCTCGCCAGCCGGTCAATTGTGGGCGCCGGGCGGAGTTGTGACGAGCTGCGATCAGGTCCCGGCCCGGCGGCATCGGTCGCCGAGTCCGTGGGACGGATGCAGGCGGGATGGCAGCACGCCGCCGCTTCGCGGCTGGTCCTGCGGCTGGACGACTCATCCCAGCCTGTCTCCGCGCACTACGTGGCGCTGCTGGCGCCCCACGGTGCCGCGGCCCCCTACAGCCCCTACCGGATCCAGTTCCACGCATCCAACGACCGGTTCGACTCGGTTGAGATCCACCCGGAGGATCTGGCGCTCTTGGATGCCGGCCGTGCGCCGGGCCAGCCGTGACGGTCGCCGCCTCTGCGGGCAGGGTGCCGCGCCAGCCCGTTAGCGAAGCCCTGAAACGCGCGTCGCGAGTGGCTTCAAGCAGCCATGGCGCCAATCCGATCGAAGGACAACTTTCTGGTGTTCGGTCAGCCACAGATTCTTGATGACGAGATCGATGAGGTGGTGGACACGATGCGCAGCGCGTGGCTTGGCACCGGCCCCAAGGTAGCCCGGTTCGAGGAGGCGCTGGCCGAGTACAAGGGAGCGCCTCATGTGGCTGGCGTCAACAGTTGCACGGCGGCGCTGCACTTGTCCATGGTGGCCTCGGGCATCAAGCCCGGCGACGAGGTCATTACGACCCCGATGACGTTTTGCGCGACGATCAACGCCATCATCCACGCGGGTGGCACGCCGGTGCTGGCCGACGTGGACCCGGTCACCATGAACATCGACCCGGAGGCCGTGGCCGAAAAGATCGGGCCCAAGACCAAGGCGCTGCTGCCGGTCCATTTCGCCGGCCGCTCCTGTGACATGGATCCCCTCATGCAGTTGGCCGAGGATCACCAACTGACGGTCGTTGAGGACGCGGCGCACGCCGTGGAGACCACGTACAAGGGCCGCGCCGCGGGCACGTTCGGGCGCTTCGGTTGCTTCAGCTTCTACGCCACCAAGAACGTCGTGATGGGCGAGGGCGGTGCCGTCGCGTGCGCGGACCCGGACGACCACCAGACCATCAAGACGCTGAGCCTGCACGGCATGACCCGCGATGCCTGGAAGCGCTTCGGCGGCGAGGGCTACAAGCACTACGGCGTCGTGGCGGCCGGCTTCAAGTACAACCTCATGGACCTGCAGGCGGCCATCGGCATCCACCAGTTGGAGCGCGTGGAGGCGAACTGGGTGCGCCGCCAGGAAATCTGGGATCGCTATCAGGCCGCCTTCGCGGACGCGCCGGTGGGCACGCCAGCGCCACCGGAGCCTGACACCCGCCACGCGTACCACCTCTACACGCTCATGATCGACGAGGCCGACGCCGGCGTCGATCGCGACGCCTTCATGGCCCGCATGACCGCCGAAGGCATCGGCGTTGGCGTCCACTACCTGGCCATGTCGGAACACCCGTACTACCAGCAAACGTACGGCTGGCGCCCCGAGGACTACCCGGAAGCCACCCGCATCGGTCGCCAGACGGTCAGCATCCCGTTGTCGCCCAAGCTCACCGACCGGGATGTCGACGATGTCATCGCTGGCGTCCAGGCGTGCCTGGCATGACGCTGCCGGTACCCGACGTACCCTTTGGCCTGCCGCGGCGGGCCGCCAACGCCGTGCTCGGCCTGCACCGATTTGACAGCATGCTCGCCATGACGCTCGATCGCGGCGACCGGCGGCTGGCGCGGCGGCTGCTCCGCCATCCCGGCCTAGCCGGCCCCTCCGACGTGGACGCTTATGAAGCGGAGTTCGCGGCGTGGAACGGCAGCCGCCACGCGGTCAGCTTCACGGCGGGCCGCGTCGCCTTGGCCGCGTGCATCGAGGCGCTGGAGCTGAAGGCCGGCGACGAGGTCGTGATGCCCGGGTACACGTGCACCGTCGTGCCCAACGCGTTCGAGAACGCGGGCGTCGAGATTGTCTACTGCGATATTGAGTTGGACACGTACGGCCCGGATTTCGAATCGCTGTCCAAACGCATCGGGCCGCGCACCAAAGCCGTCCTCCTCCAGCACTTGTACGGCATTCCCGCCCGCGACACGGCGCGCATCGTCGATCTGGCGCGGGAGCATGGCTTGTGGATCATCGAGGACTGCGCCCAGTCCACCGGGGCAGCCATCGACGGCACCCGGATCGGCAACTTCGGCGACGTGGCCATTTATTCGAGCGAGGTTTCCAAGGCCTTCACGACCGTTCAGGGCGGTCTGGCCACCAGCAACGACGACGCGCTGGGGGCCCGCCTGCGCGCCTACCAGGCCAAACTGGGGCCCGTGCCGGACGAGCGCGTGGATGAGTTGCTCGGGATGGTCGATCTCCTGTGGAAGCGCTACCGCACGCTGCGCCCGCGGCGCCTGGAGAAGCGGTTTCAACCCTACTACGACGCCAACGCCATCGTCTCCACCCTCGACGAGGAGCACGAGGGCGGCCGCCCCTCGCAGGGCTACCACCCGTTGCCGCCGGCGCTGGCGCTCCTGGGCCGCCGTCAGTTGCGCAAACTTGACCGCCTCAACGCCGAGCGCCGCGCCAACGCAGCCACGATCATGGCCTGGTGCGCCCGGCAGGGTTTCACGGTTCCCACGCCCGGCCCCGGCGCGGCCCCGGTTTACGTACGCATCCCGGTGCTCGTGTCTCCAGAAAGAAAGATCAAAAGGCGCTGGGCGGTGAGCAAAGTCGGCGTCTTGCCTGGCGTCTGGTTCACCAGCCACCTGCACCCGGGCAACCGGCGCGTCGATGGCTGCCCGAATGCGGACGAGGCGATTGCGCGCTGTATCAATTTCCCGGGGCTGTTGAAATCATGGGCACGCTTCAAAAGCTGAGAAACCTGAGCAAGGGCCTACGCGAACTGGTCATCACGTACATGCCGGGCGAGCCGGGCTACAACCTGCGGCGCACGTTCTGGCGCAAGCGGCTTCGGCATCTCGGAAAGAATGTCCGCATCGACCCCGGCGCCTATTTTGAGAATCCGGAGTACATCAGCATCGACGACAATTCCTGGGTTGACCGCGGCGCCATGATCCTGGCCGGCCCGGAACGCCTCGGTCGGCCCCGGCGAAATTTCGCCAACGACGCCTACAAGGGCGAACCGGGGTACGTGACCATCGGCAAGAGCGTCCACATCGGCCCGAACAGCCTGATTCTCGGTGCGGGCGGCGTCCAGGTCGAGGACCGTGTGGGTTTTGCGGCCGGCGTTCGCATGTACTCCATTTCAAACACCGGTGCCAGCGACGAGGACCCGTCGAACCAGAACTACGAGTGCTCGCCCCGCGCAGACCCCGCTTGGCAGTACATGTACGTCGGGCCGATCGTCATTGGTGAAGGCACGGGCGTGGCGGCCAACGTCATCGCGCTGCCCGGGGCGTGTGTGGGGCCCCGTTCGATCATTCTCATCAACACCGTCGTGAACGGAAAGTTCCCGGAGAACAGCATCATCGCCGGCATTCCCTACGGCAAGCGCCTGGGGCCCCGCTTCAAGGAACCGGGCGCGAAGGCCTCTTGAGCGATCCGATCGGCGCCGCGGCGCAGGAGGGGCTCCAGACGCGCGCGCTGCGGGGGGTGCGGTGGACCATGTTCGAGCAGGTGGGGCGCCAGGTGCTCCAGCTCATTCAAGTCGTGGTCCTGGCCCGGCTGCTGACGCCCGAGGCGTTCGGAATCGTCGCAATGGTGCTGGTTTTCCAGCAATTCATTGAAATCTTCGCCACGTTCGGCTTTGGCGCCGCCCTGATCCAGCGGGACGAATTGAGGCAGGAGCACGCCACCAGTGTCTTCTGGTTCAACGTGGCCGTCGGCGGCGGCCTCATGGTCCTGTTCATGGCGCTGGCGCCGCTGGTGGGTCGCTTCTACGGCGAGCCACTGCTGGTCCCGCTGGCCATCTTCACGAGCCTGGCAATGTTGTTCTCGGCGCTCAACATCGTGCAGCGCAGCGTCCTGCAGCGGGAGTTGCAGTTCCGTGCGCTCACGATCATTGAGTTGGCGGCGCTCACGGTGACCACGGCGCTCGCCATCGGCCTCGCGTGGCGCGGCTACGGGCCCTGGGCGCTGGCCGCGCAGGTCGTGGCCTTGCCCATCGTCTCGGGCGCCCTGCTATGGGTCGTCAGCGACTGGCGGCCCCGGGGACGACCCAGCCGGGCGGCGCTCGGCGAACTGCTCCACTTCAGCGCCAACGCGTTCGGTTCGCGGGTCATGGCGTACTGGAGTTACAACCTGGACAACCTGCTCGTGGGGAAGCTGCTCGGAACGACCCTGCTCGGCGTCTACACCCGCGCGTACGCGATCCTGCTGCAGCCGGTGGCGAACTTCGGCAGCATGGTCAGCCGAGTGCTCTTTCCAGCGTACGCCCGCGCCCAGGACAAGCCAGATGTCCTGCGGGCCGCCCACGCCAAGGTGCTGCGCGTGACGGCCGTGATGGCAGTCCCCGCCACCCTGGGACTGGCCGTCGTCGCCGAGGCGTTCACCCTGACCCTGTTCGGGTCCCAGTGGACCGCCGTGACGCCCCTTCTCCGGATCATGGCGGTGGCGAGCCTGATCGTGATCATCCGCAACCTGTTCGGGAACCTGTTTCTCAGCCAGGGCCGGCCGGACATTCAGCTTAAACTGGGCCTCGTGGCGCGCGTGATCGCAGCCGCCGGCATCGTGATCGGCGTCCAATGGGGCCTGATCGGCGTCGTGTGGGCGCTGCTGGCCGTGGCCATCATCAACGGCATCCCCCAGGTTTGGCTGGCCGGCCGCCTGATCGCTTTCCCGATGGGCGACCTGGCGCGAGCATTCGTCGGCCCGCTTGCCGCCGCCGCACCCATGCTGGTTGCCGCCTGGTGGATCGGCGATCAGGTCGACGCCGCGGGCCAGCCGCCCATCCTGGTGCTGCTCGCCCAGGCCGCCGCCGGGGCCGCCGTGTACCTGCCCATCGTCCACTTGGCGCGCCTGAGAGGCTGGCGCGAGCTACTGGCTGCGGCACGCGTGCGCCGGGGCCCCCGTCGATCAACCTTTTGATGGGCCGACGGTCCCCCCGCCCGTGAGCGGAGCGGACGCCACGGTCGTGGCAAAACAGGAGTCTGGCCAGCGGGTCTATGCCTTCGAGCAGGGCAGCCGGGCCATGCGGGACATCCTCGGTGGCAAGGGCGCCAACCTGGCCGAGATGAGCCGGATCGGTTTGCCGGTGCCCTCGGGCTTCACGGTCACGGCGCAGACCTGCATCGAGTACGAGCGGGCGGGCGCCATGCCGGCCGGCCTCCAGGACGAGGTCATGGCCGCGCTACGCGACCTGGAAACGAAAGCGGGCGCGAAGTTCGGCGATGCCTCCAATCCGCTGCTGGTGTCGGTGCGGTCGGGCGCCGCCATCAGCATGCCGGGCATGATGGACACCGTCCTGAACCTGGGGCTCAACGACGCGACGGTCAAGGGATTGGCCGCCGCCACGGGCAACGCGCGCTTCGCGTACGACTCCTACCGGCGCTTCCTGACGATGTTCGGCGATGTGGTCCTGGGCCTTGAGCACAAGGCGTTCGAGGAGCGCTACTTCGCGATGAAGAAGCGTGAGGGCGTCGAGCGAGGCCAAGACCTGCCCGCCGAACCCATCATGGGCCTGTGCGACGAATACAAGGCCCTGATCGAGTCGGAGACCGGCACGCCGTTCCCGCAGGACCCCGTCGCCCAGTTGATGGCGGCCATCGAGGCGGTCTTCAAGAGCTGGGACACGCCGCGCGCGGTCACCTACCGCCGCCTCAACAAGATCCCGGACGACATGGGCACCGCCGTCAACGTCCAGATGATGGTCTTTGGCAACATGGGTGACGACTGCGCCACGGGCGTTGCCTTCACGCGGGATCCCGCGACGGGCGAGAATGTGTTCTACGGCGAATACCTGCAAAACGCGCAGGGCGAGGACGTTGTGGCTGGCATCCGAACGCCCCACCCGATCCAGGACCTCGAAGCTCAAATGCCCGAGGCATACGGCCAACTGGTCGATATTGCGCGGAAGCTGGAAACGCATTTCCACGACATGCAGGACCTGGAATTCACGATCATGCGGGGCAAGCTGTACATGTTGCAGACCCGCGCCGGCAAGCGAACCGGCATGGCGGCCATCCGCATCGCCCTGGAAATGCACGAGGAGGGCATCCTCAGCGATGAGGAGACCATCCTGCGCGTGCAGCCGGACCAACTCAACCAGTTGCTGCGGCCCGTGTTTGACCCCAAGCAGAAGCAGGCAGCCGTCGATGCCGGCAGCGTCTTGGCCAAGGGCTTGAACGCCGGCCCGGGCGCCGCCACCGGTCGCGTGGTCTTCAGCGCCGATGACGCCGTCGCGTGGAAGAAGCGGGGCGAACAAGTCATCCTGGTGCGCGAAGAAACCAGTCCCGAGGACATCCACGGCATGGATGCCTCCGAGGGCTTCCTGACTGCCAGGGGCGGCATGACCAGCCACGCGGCGCTGGTGGCTCGCCAGATGGGCAAGGTGTGCGTGGCGGGCTGCAGCGCCATCCGGATCGACTACGGCACCAAGACCTTCCGCGCTGGCGACAAGAGCGTCGGCGAGGGAGACTGGATCAGCCTGGACGGATTCACCGGCGAAGTGATGGCCGGCGAGTTGGCGACGCATCCCAGTGAAGTGGTCCAAGTGCTGGTGGACAAGAGCCTCCCCGAGGCTGACGCCCCGGTTTACCAGATGTTCAGCAAGCTGCTGGCTCTGGCCGACAAGGTCCGCCGGCTGCGCGTTCGTGCCAACGCCGACCAGCCCGATCAGGCCGAGGCCGCCATTGCCTTGGGCGCCGAGGGCATTGGCTTGTGCCGCACCGAGCACATGTTCTTTGGTCCG
>JBFJYU010000119.1:0-8909 GCA_041622435.1 Thermoplasmatota archaeon
CCCCGCGGCGGCCAGCGGCCACCAAACTAACCCTTCGCCTTGCGAGGCCCAACCTTCTCCGCCACCTTCGATTTGGCTTTCTCCTCACGCGGCGAAACATCCGTCTTCCCAGGGCCCCTGTGCTTGAGTTCCATAATTTCATCACGCAGCTCGGCGGCCCGCTCGAAGTCCCATGCCTTCGCCGCCGCCTTCATTTCCTTCTCAAGCTGAGTGATGAGCCGGTCGAAGGCGGTCTTGTCCATGGCCTTGAGATCATCCTCCTTGACCAGCGGCACCTTCTCGCCGACGCGCTTGCCCTCAATCTCGATGCCCTTGATGGAGCGCACCGCATTCTTCGGCGTAATTCCGTGCTTTTTGTTGTACGCGATCTGGCGCTCGCGGCGGCGGGCCGTCTCGTCCAGCGCGACCTTCATGGCGTCGCTGTACCGATCGGCGTACATGATCACGCGGCCGTTGACGTTGCGCGCGGCGCGTCCGACCGTCTGGATGAGACTCGTGGCGCTGCGCAGGAACCCGATCTTGTCGGCGTCGAAGATGGCCACCAGGCTGACTTCGGGCAGATCCAGGCCCTCGCGCAGCAGGTTGATACCGACGAGAACGTCGATCTCGCCCTTTCGGAGCTGCTCAAGGATGATGATCCGCTCCAGCGTGTCGATGTCGCTGTGCAGGTAGCTGACCTTGACGCCCAGGCCCTGGTAGTACTTCGTCAACTCCTCCGCCATGCGCTTGGTCAGAGTCGTGATGAGAACCCGCTCGCCGCGCTTGGCAGTCTTCAGGATCTCGCCGTACAAGTCGTCCACTTGGCCGTCGATGGGCCGCACCTCGATCTCGGGGTCGATGAGGCCCGTCGGCCGCACGATGGCTTCGATGATCTTGGGGCTGTGCTCGCGCTCGTAGTCGCCAGGCGTGGCGCTGGTGCAGACGACCTGCTTGAGCTTGCGTTCGAACTCGGGGAACTTCAGGGGACGGTTGTCGAGGGCGCTCGGGAGGCGGAAACCGAAGTTGATCAGGGTCTCCTTGCGCATCCGATCGCCGTTGTACATGCCCCGGACCTGGGGGATCGACACGTGCGATTCGTCGATGATCATCAGGAAATCCTCGGGGAAGTAGTCCAACAGGCACGCGCCGGGGTCGCCGCGGGGCCGGCCCGTCAGCGGCTGGCTGTAGTTCTCGATGCCCGAGCAGTAACCGATCTCGCGCAGCATCTCCAGGTCGAACCGCGTCCGCTGCTCCAGGCGGGCGGCCTCCAGGATCTTGCCGTCGCCGCGAAGTTCGGACAGCCGGTCCTTGAGTTGGCTCTCGATGCGGCCGAGCGCCGCCTCCATCTGGTCCGGCGGCAGCACCCAGTGCTTGGCCGGGAAAATGGTGAGTTGGTCGAACGTGGCGAGCTTCGCCGCCGTGACGCGGTGGATTCGGCTGATGGATTCGATCTCGTCGCCCCAGAGTTCGATGCGAACCGGGTCCTCGTCGCCCGGCGGCAGCACGTCCAGTACGTCGCCTCGGATGCGGAAGGTGCCCGGCTTCAGTTCGGCGTCGTTGCGTTCGTAGTACACATCCACGAGCCGGCGGACGAGGCTCTTGCGGTCGATCTCCATGCCGACGCTGACGAGCAGGTTGTTGGCGGCGTAGGAGTCGGGGGAGCCCAAACCATAGATGCAGCTGACGGAGGCCACCACGACCACGTCGTCGCGGCTCATCAGGCTGGCCGTCGTGCTGTGGCGCAGCTTCTCGATCTCCTTGTTGACATCCGACTCCTTCGCGATGTAGGTGTCGGACTGGGGCACGTACGCCTCGGGCTGATAGTAATCGTAGTAGGAGACAAAGTACTCCACCGCGTTGTCGGGCAGGAAGGCCTTCATCTCCTCGTACACCTGGGCCGCGAGGGTCTTGTTGTGGCACAGGATGAGGGCCGGCTTGCCCGCCCCCTCGATGACCTTGGCCATGATGTACGTCTTGCCCACGCCCGTAACACCCTGCAAGGTCTGGAACTGCGCCCCAGCCTCAATGCCCGCCAGGAGGGCCTTGATCGTCGGGGCTTGGTCGCCCGCGGGCTCGAAGGGCGCTGCGACGCGGAAGGGCACGCGGCGGCCACGGCCGATGGGCGGGAAAACCTTCGTTCGGGGCAGCCGGAACCACGCCCCCGCCCGGGAGTGCTGCCGGAAGCCAACGGGCGCCGGTCCCGGGGCCGGGGGCGGCCCCCAAGCAGCGGCCTTCATGGGCCCGGGGAGTCGACTCGACGCATGGAGCAAGACAAGGAGCGGACGCTTGCGGCCGTCGCCTACATTCTCACCTGGATCACGGGACTCATCATCTTCCTAGTCGCCGACAAGGACGCCAAGTACGCCCGCTGGCACGCCATTCAGGCCATCGGGCTGGGTGTCGCGGTGTTTGTCCTGGCCATCATCCTGAATATTCTTGGCTTCGTGCTGGGGAGCATCGCGTTCCTGCTCAGCAGCCTGCTGTGGCTGGCCACCATCGTGCTGATCATCATCCTGGCCATCAAGGCGTACCAGGGCAACCAGTTGCGCCTTCCCGTCCTGGCAGACTTCGCGGACAAGAACTCCTAGGCTTGGCCCAGCCAGCCCACGGCGGGCCCAGACCAACGGGGTTAGTGGTCGTGCCCGCCGTGGTCGTGGCCGGACGACGGCGCATTGAGCGGGACATGGCTGACCTGCGGCTCGCCGCCGATGGATGCCCACTCGTGCACGGCCGTCACGCTGAGCGTCCACGACTGGCGCCCGTCGGCGCCCGGCACGTCCGCCCCGGAGGTCGCTCCCGTGTCGCCATCGGGGTAGCCGGGTGTCGCCACCAGGCGCACGGAAACACGCCAGTCGCCGCCGTGCTCGAAGCCTCCCCGGGATGCCAGGTCCAGTTGCGCCTGGCGACGGCTGGGCGCGTCAATGCTCGCCGGCCAGACAAGGTCCCCGGGGGCGAATTCGACGGGCAGCGACCCGACGCGGGCGGTCATTTCCTCGCGCGCCGCGATTTCGCCGTTGGGCGCCACGAGGGACACCTGGAACGTGTCGGGCGCATTGGCGTCCTCCCCGAGGGGCCCGTCGTCCACGGAGTCGTCCCATTCGAGCAGGGCGGACAGGCTCACGAGGTTCGGTAATCCGACGCGCAGCGGGACGTCCGATGACCCGGCGGACCCAGGCGCCTCGGTGGTTCCATTGGCCGATGCCGACGCGATCCACTGGTTGACGGTGACCGGATACGACGGCGGGGCGGCGGGCCTGGCCTCGACCGAGGCGACCATCCAGGGGTGCGGGTGGCAGTGAATCGCCAGCAGGCCGTCGGCGGCGATCTCGACATCGATCCATTCGCCGCCCTCCAGGGATACATCGAAGACGGTGGCGTCGGCGCCGTGGTGGTCGGGCGCGTCGGAGCCCCCGCCGTCGCCGTGGTCATGGCCGTGATCGTGATCATGGCCGTCGCCAGCCTCCTCGGCCGTGTCCGCCCACGGAGGCCCGGCGGGATCGGCCACGACGGCCAGCACGCGGTGAAACACCGTGTCTTCGTTGATGATGCGAACCGTTGCCGGCGTCGTCAGCAGCCCTTCGACCTCATACCAGGGGCCTGCGCTGTTGGGGCTCGCCGTGCCCGGCAGGATGCTCAGGGTCGGGATGTCCTCGGCCAGTGGTTCGAGCACCTTATCGTCGCCGACGCAGCCGGACAACGCGACGAGGCTGGCGACGAGGCAGGCTGCGATCGCGCGCCCCGCGGCGCGGGAACGGGTTGGACCCTCCGGGGCGGGCTCGCCGCATCGGAGGTGTTGGGGGTCAACGATGAGCCCGTGTTGGGGGTTCCGGCATTTACGATCCATGTGGTGGCTCCCGGAGGGTCCAGATCCGCCACGGAGGCGGACCCTGGATCGAGCATCAGGGCGTCGTACAAGGCAAGATCGCCGATTCTCGCCTGCGATAGTCACTCCGGTTGGTTGCCGACCATGGCCTCCGGGACGGCGCCGTCCAGCGGCCCGCCCACCCCGGCGCTGTCGGAGCGTGGGCTAGTTGCCAAGGAAAACGAGAAAATCAGAAGCGGAAGCGAAGAAAAAGCCGAGGAGAAGAGAAAAAGAAAGGCGGGCCCAGGCGTGAGGCGCGGCGCTCAGGCTTTCTTCAGGACCGGCAGACCGTTGGGCGTCGTCACCACGGTGCGGCCGTCGGGGATGTCGTACACCGGCTCGGAGCCGGCGGCGACATCCTTGCGGTCTTTCTTGGTGAAGAAGAACCGGTTGCCCTGGCGGTACAGCTTGTACTCCTTGTACGCCACCTGCGTACGGCGGGCGCTCGGGGCCGTGTCGGCGGCCTTCTTCGCCTTGGGCTTGGTGTCCTTGGCCTTCGCCGCCACCGACTTGGCCGGCGGCCGGTAGCCCTTGTGGCTGCCGCAGTACTTACTGCCCTCACGAGCGGAGTTCTTGCACTGATCACCGGCGGCCGAGAGCGCGCCGCACTGCGGCTGGGCTTTCTTGACCTTCGCGGCCGGGCCCTTGCGGGTGGCGGGCTTGGTGTCGGCCGCATTGGCGACGCGGGGCACCGTGTCCTTGGCCTTCGCCGCCACCGACTTGGCCGGCGGGCGGTACCCCTTGTGGCTGCCGCAGTACTTGCTGCCGTCGCGCGACGAGTTTTTGCACTGGTCGCCGGCGGCGGTCAGGGCGGCGCACTGGGGCTGGAGTTCAGCGGCGGGCGCAGCGGCCTTGGCGGCGGGCGCAGCGGCCTTGGCAGCGGGCTTCTTCGCGGCCGGTTTGGCAGCGGCCTTGGTTGCCGGCGCGGCAACGGTGCCCGCCTTGTGAAGGCCGCAGAACTTGCTGCCTTCGCGGGATCGTCGGCTGCACTGGGCGCCACTCGCGGTGACGGCGGCGCAGCGCTCGCCCGGCGGGGCCACGGTGAGGGTGCGCTTGGCCGTCGATGGCGCGCTCGCCGACGCCTTCGTAGTCGCGGCTGGAGCAGGGGCCGGAGCAGCGGCGGCCTGGCTTGCCTGCGGCGCGCTGAGACTTGCTTCAGCCGTCGCCTGGGAATGCCCGTCGTCCGTTTCCGGGGCCGACCGGCCGAAAAGATTGCGGAGCCACTGCTTGAATGCCATGGGTTGACCTCTGGCTGCGATTACATGGCCGGTCACTTACCCGTTTCGAATGTGTACGCAGCAAGAACGCACCGCATTTGGGCCGGCGGCATGCCGTCAAAAGCACCGAAAAAAGATCAAACAAAATATTGAAAATGAAGGGAGAGGGGGTGGAAATTGCCAAGGATTGCCGGACAACCGTGAGCCCGGCGGGCCGGTTGCCGGCGCTAGTCGAGCAGGTCTTCCGGCCCGAAGCGCCAGCGAAGCCCGGCGAGGGGGTCGACGAGGCCGCCGAAGAGGCGGCGGAGGTGGATTCGTGTCATGATATCACGCATCACGCCAAGACCATCTGTGCGAGGGCCAGGGTGGTCAGGATGAGCATCAGGCTGACGAGGGTAACGGGCAAGCCGCTGCGGTGGGCGACCGGAGCCCCGGCGTCGGGGACGCTGGACGGGCCGGCCACGAGTAGCGCGAGTAGTGCGAGGGTCGTGCCGAACAAGACGGCGACGAGGAAAGCTGTGAACATTGGTTCATCTCCAGGTGATTGAGGAGGTCAAGCCAGCTGCGAGGCAGCGAAGGCCAGGGCCGCGATGAGCGTGGCCAGCAGGACTCCGAGGACCGGCAGGCTGTTGGTGTGGACGTCGTCGTTCGGGCGGGGGGCGACGGCGAGGACCACGAGGATCAGGGCCGTCACGAGCATCAGCCCGAGCAGGTAGGTTGTGAACATGGGATTGGGAGTGGGGCGGCAGGCATGGCCCGGCGGATCGAGTGATCCTGATCGGGTGGTTGGTGGTAGGTGGTTGGTGGTTGGTGGTTGTTGCTTGCTGCGAGTGCAGCGACCTGGCCGCCCCGGGTATTCGTATGTGTTGCGTCTGTGTGTGGAAGAGTGGGTCGTTGTGTTCCCGCTCTTCAAGCACTAGTTTGGTGTTCGCCCTAGATATACTTAGCTTCCATGGAACTACGTAACTTTCTCGGTTACTGCTATGGTTTGGCCAAGGCCTGCTTCAATGCATCGCAACAGGCCGCCCGCCAAACCCTCCCCTCGTCGGCGCCGCAGCGCCCCGCGGCGCCATCTTGGACCAGTTCCGTGATATCGGCGTATTCTTCCGATACGGCTGACCCGAAACCGTACCAGTTTTGGCCAAAACGGTCGGCTGCGGAGGACCAAGGACTAAAAACCTGAACGACAAACATCAATGTTGATGGATTCGGACGATATCCTTCGTAGAATTCCGTCGGCGCCCGACTCGGTGCAACGCGTGGTGCGTGAGTTGTGCGGCAGCGACCCGATGACGGGTAAGCAGCTCCGGGAAGCAACCGGACTGCCCCGTCGAACCATCTACTCGGCCCTTCGCCGGCTGAGGGATGTGGGATTGCTGAGGGAGCAGCTAAGCCTGAGGGATACGCGGCAACGCTATCTCTGGCTCGACGAGCGAGCCATGAACAGGAACAGCTGAACCCCCAATCGGAACCTCGACCCCCACCCCCCGCGCCGGCCAGCCGTGAACCCCCTTCTCGCGGTCTTTGGCCGGCGCCGCTCTTTTTTAAACCAACACCAACGCGCCACGCCTCGGGCCTTGCCGGCGCGCCAGCCATCCACGCGAAGGCGGGAAAGGCGCGGCGGCGCGCGGCGACGCGCGGCGGCATCCAGCGCCACAAGCACCGTGGCCGGAGGCGGTTCGGCCGTGCGCCGCTTCGACCCTCAAGGAGCAAGCCCTCCGGGTGTGATGGGCCGACACGACGCCGGCTATCAACCCGACGAGAGCCATAGAACGAGGACGCGACCCGATTCTCACGGCTGGGCGCCCAGTCACGCTAACACGCCGCCCGGCCACCGCGCCGGCATCGCCCGGCCGGCCAACCCATTACGCCAAGCGAGATCGGAGTCGGACGCGAAGCAAAGCACCATGATGCCCACCCCACCACAACATCCCACCCGGAGCCGGCGATGGAACGAGTCCTGATTGTAGAGGACAACAGCCTGGATGCCCTGGCCGCAGCGGAGGCGCTGCACACGGGCCAGCCCAGCTACGAAACAATGCGCGCCGACTCCCTCGCGGAGGCGCTGGCCGCCAAGGGCTACGACGCCGTGGTCCTCGACCTTGGGCTTCCCGACTCGTCAGGCATGGACACCGTGGAGGCGATGCTGAAAGCGACGAGCGCCCCGATCATCGTTCACAGCGCCAGCGGGCACGACGATCTGGTGCGGCGAGCCCTTCAGGGGGGTTGCTCAGACTACGTCATCAAAGGCCGCGACCACGACTTGAAACGGGCCGTGCGCCACGCCCTCATGCGATCCGGGCACCGCCAGGCGATCTTGGAAAAAGCCCGGCTGCTGCGGGAGGTGTTGCAGGCACTGGTGCGCGATTGGCCTCTGGGCCTTGACGTGGCCACGGGCCTGCCGGCGTTCGTGGCGGACCACAACGGCACGGTCATGCGCGCCACCGCAAGCGGCCTTGACTGCCTCAACGCAACCCACACGGACGTGGGCGACCTCATGGTTCGCAGTCGGCACCGCCTGAGCGCAGGGCACAGCGTCAGTTACGCCGCCGGCGATTGGGACCTCCTGCTGACGCCGCGCCCAGGCCACTCCAAGCAGGCCGTCGGCATCTTCTCGCCGCGGGCGCAGGCGCTCCACCCGGCCCTCGATGCGACGCTCGCGCACCACCATTTCCGCACGCCCTTGACCCCAATCCTCATGGATGTCAGCACGCTCAGCCTGGGAGGTGGAGAGGACCCGCGGCTGCGTCGGATCAAGGAGAACGCGGCGCGACTGCAAGCCTTTGCATCCCAATACGTCGATGTCACCGCCCTGCACTCGGACCTGCTACCGCTTCACCATGAGCCCATTGATCTGGCCCCGTTTCTACGCACCCAGGGCGTACCCGTCGCGGCTCCCGACGAGTTGCACGTGATTTGTGACCCCCGACGAACGGAGGATTTGGTCAACTCCATCCTCAGCAGGGGCGACGCTTCCATCGAGGCCGCAGTGAGGGGAGACCAAGTGCACATCACGATCACCCTGCGCAAATGGGAGGGGCCGTCACCCGCACAACTGCTGGCACCGTTCGAGGCGCCAGCGCCGGGTGACCCGGGCGGACTGGCGCTGCACCTGGGGCGAGAAGTGCTCCGACGCAGCGGCGGCGACCTCCTGGTTGAGGCCGACGGGGAGGACATGCAATTCACGCTCGTGCTGGAACACATGCTCCCGACGACCAAGGACGTCGCCAACGGGGCGTAGGCCGAGGGTGGCCGCGCGCCAGGAATCCAGTTCGCATCTCGTTTCAGGCGGAGCGCCGGGCCAGGCCGGGAGCCGTGTCCGCCGCCTGGCGCGCCCAAGTCAGGCTCCGCCGGGCCTCTTCCAATGCCGCCTCCAACGTGGATTCCCGCGCTGGCGCCCGCTCAAGTGCCCTCAGCGCCGATGCCAGCGCGCCCTGACCCATCCGTTCGGCGCTGCTGACGAGCTTGTGGGCCTCCGAGCCCAGCTCGTCGTCAGGGCTGCTGGGCGCGTTCGCCAGGAAAGCCTCCAGTTGTCTGATGAAAATGGGTCGTGCTTGCGCCATGAAATCGGGCCCATGGGTCGCATCCGGCGGTGCCGTCTTCGTGGCCACCAATTCCCGTGCGATCATCTGGGGCGGCAACGGTTTGGGCAGAACGGCGTCCATGCCGGCTTGCTTGCATTTCTTTTCGTAGTCCGCCAGAGCGTGCGCCGTCAAGCCCACAATTCGGGGCTGCGGCCCCGGCGCGGCCCGGATGGCCCGCGTGGCGTCCAAGCCATCCAGCACCGGCATGCCAATATCCATGAAGATCAAATCATAGGTGTTGGCGGCCGCCATCTTGACGGCGACGGC
>JBFJYU010000120.1:0-8908 GCA_041622435.1 Thermoplasmatota archaeon
ATGCCTTCGGTTTCTCGGTAGGGGCTGGCAACAGACCCACAATCCAAGTGGTCGCGGGTGACTGCGATGGGCCCGATCTCGCCCTTTGCGACCAGATCATTCATCGCGAGCGCGAATTTGTCCCGTTCGCCCATGCCGAGCCAGCAGACACGGGCTGCGAGTCCTTCCCAGGGAAGATTCTCGTCGGCCAAATCGATCCACCGGCACAGGCTATCGTTTTCCGGGAACATTTCCTTGACGAGTTGGCCGGTTCGCCTGATGTCTTCGGGCTGGTTTTTGAGGCTGAGCCAGCGGAAGGGGCCGCGGCCTTCGCAGAAGAGGGGACGAATGTAGGCGACGACGAAGCCGGGGTAGCTGTACGCGGTTTCTCTCGGGATTCCGCCGATGGTGGCTCCCTCGCGCAGGTTGTTGCCGTAGTCGAACGAGTGGGCGCCGGCGGTTTGGAATCCGACCATCGCTTCGACGTGGCGGGCCATGGATTCGTAGGCGGCGGTCTTGTAGGCGGCGGGGTCGTTGACGCGGAGCTTGAGGGCGGTGCCGAGGCTCATGCCGCCGGGCACGTACCCGTTGAGCGGGTCGTGGGCGCTGGTCTGGTCGGTGACGAGGTGCGGGGCGAATCCGTCCTTGAGTAGTTGGGGGAAGGCGTCGGCGCAGTTGCCAATGTAGGCGACGCTGAAGGCGCGGCCTTGGGCGGCTGCTTCTTCGACGATCTTGCGGGCTACGTCAAGGTCGGTCTCGATGCGGTCCACGAAGCCGGCTTCCATGCGGCGGCGGGCGCGGGCCTCGTCCACCTCGACGGCGAGGCAGGCGCCGCCGTTCATGGTCACCGCCAGGGGCTGGGCGCCGCCCATGCCGCCCAGGCCTCCGGTCAGGACGATCTTGCCCTTCAGATCCGAGTCGTAATGCTTCTTGGCGGCCGCGGCGAACGTCTCGTAGGTACCCTGAATGATGCCTTGGGTGCCGATGTAGCACCAGGAGCCGGCGGTCATCTGGCCGTACATCGTGAGGCCCTGCTCCTCGAATTTGTTGAATTCGTCCCAGTTGCTCCAGTGGGGCACCAGGTGGCTGTTGGCGATCAGCACGCGCGGCGCCTGGGCCCACGTGGGGAAGATGGCGACCGGCTTGCCGGACTGGACGAGCAGCGTTTCGTCGTCCGCGAGCTCCGCCAGGGCCTTCTTGATCGCCGCCAGTGCCTCGGGGTTGCGCGCCGCCTTGCCCGTTCCGCCGTACACGATGAGCTTGTCCGGCTCCTCGGCGTTGTGCAGGTTGTTCTCCAGCATACGCAGGATGGCTTCCTGGCGCCAGCCCTTGCAGCGAAGGGGCGTGTCGGGGCTGGCCACGGGCGGGCGCTCCGCCTGGACGGCTTGGGACATGCCGCGCGGCAGGCGGGGTCCGGCCAAAGGGGTTTGCAGCCAGGCCGGGCGTGCCCGGCGTGCTAGTACAGGACGGGCGGGACGGTGACGCGGTAGCCGTCGAAGGCGAGGTACCGCTCGCCCAGCCGGTGCGCCTGGGCCGTCACGGCGTGGCTGCCGGGAAGCTTGGCCTGCGGGTCGTCCAGGTGGAAGGCGGCGGTGCCGGTTGCATCCGTTGGCACCGTCTGGCTCGTGGCGAGCATCTCGCGCACGGCTCCCAGTTCCCCGAAGGGTCGGGGCGTCTGGCTGACCTGGATGTCGAGGCCGACGACCGGCTGGCCATCGATGAACGCGGCGCGAACCGTGCCCTTGCCGGGCGGCGGCGCCGTGCTCAGCGGGTCCAGCACGCTCAGGAACGGGGTGCGCGGCGCGTCAAGCTGAATGTCCAGGGTCACGGGCACGTCGACATCCCATAGGGCAACTTGCTGCACCAGGGGATCGGCGTCGACGTTGGCGCGCAGGGACAGGGTCGCCGCAGCCACGTCGCCCGGGACGACCACGGCAAACGACACGCTGGCCGACTCCCCGGGAGCCAAGGTCACCGGCGCCGGGGGCACCGCCGCCCAACGGGTCGCGTCCGCCGCATCGGGCGAGAACGTGTACGTGTCCGTGAAGGGGCCGGTATTGGTGATCGTCGCCGCCAGCGCCAGCGCCTGGCCGGGAGCGGCCTCGACCGAAGGGTCGTCGGCGCTCAGGTCGAACGCGCGGAAGGGCCGCACCGCGATGTCGACGCTCCGGGTCCAGGCGTGCCCGTCGGGGTCCGTCGCCGAGACGGTGACCGTGTAGTCCCCCGCGGCGGCGTAGGCGTGGGCTGGCTCCGCGTCGCTCGAGGTGGCTCCGTCGCCGAAGTCCCAAGCGTACGTGAGGTCGCCCACGTCGTGATCCTCGTCCACCACGTCGGCCACGAACGCCGCGGCGACCTCCGCCATCGGGCTCGCCGGATTCGCCGCGATGCCCCGGACGATGGGGTTGGCCGCCGCGATGACGTGCAATTCCTTGCCGTCGCCGATCAGGGGCACGCCCTCTCCTGCGATGACCTCTGCGTAGCCGTCCCCGTCCAGGTCGGCCACGGCGGGGCCGCTGATGGTGCCGTCGTTGGGGTAGTCCATCTCCCACAGCAAACCCTCGGGGTAACGGAAGTCCTCGCCGTGGAAAGCAAACAACTTGCCCGGCAGGGCGTCGGAGTTGAGGATGTCCTGCGGGTCGATGTTGATCGGGAGTGTGCTCGCCGCGATCTCGAGGTCGCCGTCGCCGTCGAGGTCACCCAGCGCCACGGCCGCGCCCACCCAGGGATCGACGCTGCCCCCGTCGCCGACAGGCACGGTGGGAAGCACCAGCCGATGATCGGTTTCCAGCGCGCCGCCCCGGAAGGCCAGCGCAAAGACGCCGTTCTGGGAGCCCGCAACGATCTCCATTTCGCCGTCGCCGTCCACATCGCCCAGGCCCGCGCTGCTCAGCCCAACGGTGTCGGACCAACCGCTCGATGTTGCCAAGCGCGTTCCCGTGGCGCCGTCGTAAACCCGAATCTGGCCTCCTTCGGCGCCGATGACCAGTTCAACGTCGCCGTCGCCGTCGAGGTCCCCCGCCGCCGGTGCCGCCAGCGAGGCGCCGGACAACTTGTCGCTCCATTTCAGGTCCCACGAGTCGCCGCTGCGTTCGAAAACAAACAGGCTGCCGCCGCCGGTCTTGGCCGCCGGGAAGAGCACCTCCAGCGAAGCCGGAACACCGGATGCGATGGCCATCTCCTCGATGCCGTCGCCGTCCAGGTCGGCCACCATGGGCGTCGACCACGACGGTCCATCCAGTTCGTAGCTCCAGCGCTCGTTGCCATTTCGATCAAAGATGACGAGGTTTCCGTCGTCGTCCGACTTGGAGCCGCCCAGGGCGACTTCGTTGCCGGGGACGCCGGGCATCAGGTCAGCCACGATCGGCGAACCCGCCAGCAGGTCGGTGCCCGCCGTGCCCAGCGTCGCCGTCCACTCGGCGTCTCCGGTGGCCGCGTCAAAAACTCGCAGCGTCGAATCGTCGAGGCTGGCGATGATCACCTCGGGGCCGTCGCCGTCGCCCAGCTCGGCCACCGTTGGGCTGCTCAGGTAACCCCCCGTCGAGGTCAGGGGCGTGTTGCTCCAGGCGAGACTGCCGTCGCCGCGCACAGCATAGACCGTGCCGGCCGTCGAGAGCGCCACGTACGATCCAAAGAACGTCAACCGCTCCCCGTCCACTTCGGCCACCGCTGGCGAGGAGACGATGGCGCCGTCGGCGCTGAACGCAAATCGCTCGTGAAGTGCCCGGATTCCGCCCGATTCGCTGGCCATGCCGGCGTGCCCATTGTCGTGCCGATACTGCGGCCATTGGGCACCGCCCCCAGGTATGAGCAACGCTACACACAACAGAACCACCAACCAGCGAACCATGACCGGTCGAAGATTGTAAACATAAAAAATAACTTCGAGGGCGGTGGCCGGGCGCATCGTTCGCGCCGCGGCTGCCCCGGAGCGCGGGAGCGCCGGAGTGCCGCAAGGCCGGAGCGCCGGCCCCCGCTGGCTGGCGGGTCGATTTCCGGGCCTGGCCCAAGCCGGCCAGAGGCGGTTGTCTCCGGCCCGCCCGCACGACCGGCTCCGGCGTCTGGCATGGATTGGGGCCCTGTCGCCCGCAGCCCCGACGACCGCACACGCCGACGCCCGGGGCACCGAATCGACGTCGATGGGGGATATTCAATCCTACATGCTCAAATAGCGTGCAAAGCCCCTTCCCGTTTCAGCCACCATGAAGGTCCTCATCCTCTGCGTCGACCGCGACGACGACCTCGGCGTCAAGGCGGGCGTGCAGACCCCGGTCGTCGGCCGCCGGCGCTGCCTCGATGCAGCCCTCAGCCTGGGCCTGGCCGACCCGGAGGATTCTGACACCAACGCGATCTTCGCCGCCGTTCGGTTGTACGACAAGGAACTGCAGGCGGGCGACGCGAGCCACCAAGTTGAGGTCGCGGCCCTCGGTGGCCACCGGCTGCTCGGACTCACCAGCGACCGCAAGCTCGTCAAGGAACTGGAGGAGATCCTGGAACTCACGCGCCCCGACGAGGTCATCCTCGTGTCGGACGGCGCCGAGGACGAGTCGATCATGCCGATCCTGACCAGCCGCGTCAAGGTCAGCCACGTCCACCGCAACATCGTCAAGCAGGCGCCCCGGCTGGAGGGCTTCGTCTACATGCTCAGCCGCATGCTGGACGACGACAAGCTCTCCAAGCGCTTCATCCTCCCCATCAGTCTCGTCTTCCTCGTCTGGGCGCTCGCGTTCCTGGCGGGCCTCGTGACGTACGCCCTGGCCGCGACGCTGGGCATCATGGGGGGCTGGATGCTCGTGCACGCCATGCGGTGGGAGGACCGCGTCACCCGCTTTGGCAGCGACTTCGTCAAGGGCCTGCGCGGCGGCACCATCATGTCCGTCGCCAACGCCCTGATGCTGCTCATCATCGTCATCGGGGGGGTCAGCGTCTATCTTGCCGCGCCAGCCACCGGCGACACAACCCTGAGCGTGCTTCTGTTCATCGACGAGTACCTGCTCTACCTGATCAGCGCCTTCCTGGTACGCCTGGCGGGCGTCCTCTTCGACGGCTTCATCCGCGACGGCGGCGCCGGCGTCGGCACATGGACGGCGGCGTTCACGCTCATCGCCCTTGGCTTCATCGGCAGCGCGACGCTGGATGTGCTGCTGGGCCTCTACCAAAGCGATCCGTGGGGAAGCATCCTGACGCTGGAGTGGTGGCTGCTGCTGCTCAGCGGCCTGTCCGTGGCGCTGGGCGGCATGGTGGTCGCCCGGTACGTGCGCAACTTCTTCCGCGACGAGCCGAAGCAGGTGCGCTAGACGCAGCGGCGAGCGGCGAGTGGTGAGCGGCGAGCGGCGCAGCGGCACGGCCATAGCCCCCGGCTGGGTCCGGCGGCCGTGGAGTGGGAAGCGTGGCGCCCCACGTACGAGACCATCCTCGCCGATTTCGGCTGGGACGCCCGCGCCGACGAGCGCTCGGCCAACGCCCTGAAAGACCTGGTGGACCCCGGGGCCGCTCGCGACGCCTGGGCTGCTGTCGATGCCGCGCTGGCTGGCCAACGCGCCATCGTGGTCGGCGCCGGACCCAGCCTGGAACGCTGGACGCGGTGGCCGGCGGCCTGGGGCGGGCTTCCAGTCGTCTGCGCCGACGGCGCCGCAACGCGGCTACGCGGCCTTGGCGTCGTACCGGCCGTTGTCGTCACCGACCTCGATGGTCCCGAGGAGGACCTGGAGTGGGCGGCGCGCGCCGGGGCCGTGATGGTGGTCCACGCCCACGGCCACAACCAGGGGGTCCTCGGCGCCGCCTCGCGCCTTGGCGCACGCGTGGCGCCCAGTTGCCAGTGCGACCCGGCGGGCCTGCAGCCGCTCCGGAACCGGGGTGGCTTCACGGACGGCGACCGCGCCGTCCTCTTGGGCGAGGCTGCGGGGCTGCGCGCGGCCACGCTGGTGGGCTTTGACCTGGACGGGCCGCCTGGCCGGCTGGGCCACCGGTTCGATCCGGCGATCAAGGTTCGCAAGCTGGCGTGGGCCAAGACCATCGTGCGCGGTGCGGCCAGTCGGGGGCTCGAGCTGGTATGGGCGCAGCCACCGCGCGGCGACCCCGAACCCTGACCCGGCCCTGCCGGCCCTGGCCGGTGCCCTACGGGGCTGGCGCGGATTTGCGGGCCCAGTCGATGTAACCGGGGGCGGCCCAGTCGACGGTGATGGATTCGATGAGCGGCTCGTCGTAGGGGTGGTCATGGGCCACAGCTCGCGTCGCCTCACCGGCCCGCTCGGCCAGCACCCGGGCCTCCAGCATCCACTCGCCCTCTTCCACGAGCTTGCCCTCCCACACGTAGATGGAGTCGATGGGGGTGACGTGCGCGCAGCAGGCGCGGCCGTTGGTCACCAGCCGCCGGGCGGCGGCGCGCGCCGCCGTTTCGTCGCCGTAGGTGGAGCGAATCAGAACGAAGGGTCCGGCCACCCGGCGGCCACGGCGGCCGGGCGTGTAAGGCTTGGCTCGGCGGCGGCTATGATGTGCCGGCGGCCCAGACGTCGTGCACCAGTTCCGCCGTGCGGCATGCGTAGGCCCATTCGTTGTCGTACCAGGCGAGGACCTTGACGAGGTCGTCGGCCAGCACCATCGTGCCGGGCAGGTCGATGACGGCGCTGTGGGGGTCGCCGTTGTAATCGACGCTCACCAGCGGCGCCTCCTCGCAGCGCAGAATCCCCTGGAGCGGCCCGTCGGCGGCCGCCGCGAAGGCCTCGGCGAGGCGTGCCGCGTCCACGGTCGCGTCCAGTTGGGCGGTGAGGTCCACGAGGCTCACGTTGGGCGTGGGCACCCGGATCGACAACCCGTCGACGCGGCCGGCGAGCTCGGGCAGCACCAGCCCGATGGCCCGCGCGGCACCCGTGGAGGTGGGAATCATCGACAACCCGGCGGCGCGGGCGCGGCGCAGGTCGCTGTGCTGGCTGTCGAGCAAGCGCTGGTCGTTCGTGTACGCGTGCACCGTCGTCATGCCCGCCCGGGTCACGCCAAACGACTCGTGCAGCGCCTTGAGGACCACCGCGAGGCAGTTGGTGGTGCAACTGGCGTTGCTGACGATCCGGTGGCGCTGGGGGTCGTAGTCGCCGCCGTTGACCCCGCGCACCACCGTCACGTCCGGGTCCTTGGCCGGCGCGCTCACGATGACCCGCCCCGCGCCGGCATCCAGGTGCTTTTGCAGGTCGGGCCGCGCCCGGAACCGGCCAGTGCACTCCAAGACGACATCGGCGCCGAGGTCGCCCCACGGCAACCGCGCCGGATCCGCCTCAGCCGTGATCTGCACCCGATCCCCATCCAGGCGCAGGTGGTCGCCCTCGATCTCGACGCGCCCGCCAAAGGCTCCATGCACAGAGTCGTGGGCGAACAGGTGCGCCAGGTGCTCCGGGTCCGACAGGTCGTTGATGGCGACGAAGTCCACGGGAGGCCCGCGTTCCAGCAAAGCCCGCGTGACGAGGCGCCCGATGCGCCCGAACCCATTGATGGCAACACGTGGCACGCGACTCAACAGGGATCCCCGCACACCGCTGCGCGCCGCGGACCATGACACTTGCGCTGCGGGCGGCCCGCTCCCTGAAGAGAAACCTTATGCAAAGCCCGCCGCCCTCACCGCGCCGTGGCCAACGGCTGGCTCATCTTCATCGGTCTCGTGGTCGCCTACATGGGCTTCCTCTTCTGGCTGATCAGCACTGAGCGCATGCAGAAGTGGAACCTGAGCCTGATGCTGGGCTTCGTGCTCATGATCCGGACCCAGCACGGCAAGGGTCTGCTCAAGATCGTGAGCAAGCCCAAACGGTTCTGGAACGCCTTCGGAGACTTCGGCACCGTCCTGACCCTCACCGGCATGGCGGCGATGACCATCCTCATGGCGGCGCTCGTGTATCCGAGCCTGCAACCCGACTCGGGGATCGAACCCCTCGGCGCCAGCGAGATCCTCGTCATCCCTGGCGTCAACCCCTTCGTGCCGCTCTGGTACGGCATCATCGCCCTGATCGTGACGCTCATTGTCCACGAGGGCGGCCACGGCATTCTGGCCCTCACCAACAAGATGCGCGTCAAAAGCCTCGGTCTGCTGGTCGCCATCGTCCCCATCGGCGCCTTTGTCGAACCGGACGAGGAGGACCTGACCGCCTCCCCGCGCCGCGACCGGTTACGGGTCTTTGCCGCCGGGGCCACGATCAACCTGGTCGTCGCCGCCGCCATCCTGGCCACCTTCGCCCTGCTCGTGGGAATGCTCGTTCCAGCCGCCGGCGTTCCGGTCAGCACCCTGACGGAGGGCCACCCGGCCGAGCAGGCCGGCATCGCCCCCGGCGACCTCATCATCGCCGCCGACGGCATGCCCCTGGCCGACCCCGCGGCGTTCAGCAACTACATGGACAGCCGTTCCCCCGGCGATCAGGTCGTCTTCCTCACCGTTTCGGGGACGGAGCATCCAGCCACGCTGACCAGTCGCTGGGACACGCTGGACGACGAAGGCAAGAAGCGCATTCTGGACGACTGGAACGACCAGCGCAAGGCGCAGTGCGAGGCCGAAGTTGGGCGCGATGTCGCCGACAGCGAGGACTGCATCGCGGCCCTGCAGGCGGCGGCCTTCCTCGGCATTCGCATCTTCGACGGCGAGTTGATCCGGGACGTCCTGGGCCATCCGGTCGAGACGCTGCCGTCGTTCCTGTTCACCATCAGCCTGCCCATCGGTGAGGTCCGGGGCGCGCCGTACCTGTCGACGTACATGCCGGCGTTCTATGAGACGCCGTTCTCGGAGACCCTGTTCTGGCCGCTGGTCAACACCGCGTACTGGGTCTTCTGGATCAACCTCATGGTGGGCCTCACGAACATCCTGCCCATGCTGCCGCTGGACGGCGGCCACATCTTCCGGGATGCCTTCGGAGGCCTCGTCGCCAAGGTTCGGCCCGGCATGGACCCGGAGCGGCGG
>JBFJYU010000121.1:0-8864 GCA_041622435.1 Thermoplasmatota archaeon
AGCAGGCCCCACCCGATCGTCGCCTGGGTGGCGTGGCCGCTTGGAAACGCCAAGCTGTCGAGTCCCGCGCCGCCGACGGGCCGGGCGCGCCCCACCCACTCCTTGAGAAGCGATGCCAGCGTGCTGCCACCGACGCCGAACACGAACACCACCGCCGCCCACCAGGGCCGCCGGCTCACCAAGCACGCGATGGCGGACCCAGCCAGCAGGGCCGCCACGAGCACGCGATCGCCCGGCAGCGACAGGAACCGCTCGAGCGCCGAGCGCGTGTCGGGCGCGATGGCCGCGGCCAGGCGCTCCTCAATCCACGCGTCGAGCTGGGCCAGCAAGCCTCCGGCGAGCACGTCAGCCAGGATCAGGACGAACCCGACGATGCCGGCGGCGGCCGCGCCCAGCAGCAGCCGGCGCGAGGGCAGCAGGCGCATGGCACCTGTCATGAGGCGTCTGCGGCCAGGCCCGGGTCGAGCACGAGTTCGATTTGCACGGCGACGGAGCCGACAAAGACGCGCGGCTCGTAGCCAGCCCGGCTCGGGTCGGTGCCTTCGGTCGCCAGGCACAGCCACAGGTCCCACGTGATCGTCGGGTGCCGGCCGGTGCCCCACCACGCCGGCTCAATCGGGACGAGGCTCTCCTCCCCCCGCGTGATGGGTCCCGCGACGTGGTACTGGCGGGTGCCATTGGGTCGAAACGCCAGCCACAGCTCGTCGTTGCTGTAGTCTTGGTCGGTCCAATGGAGCAGCACGGCCAGATCCGTCGTGCCGTTGAGCACCGGCCCCGGCGGACCGTCCGGCGTCAGGTGCAGGTTGTAGAAGTACGGCTCGCCGTTGAGCAGGCAAGGGTGTGCGACCGCCTGGCTGGCAAGACCCAGGGGGCCGACGACGAACTGCTCGGAGACCGGCCCGAACGGGTCGAAATGCCACGCGTAGGTCCCGTTCAGGAACGGGTGGCGTGCCGCCGCGCCGGCCTGGCCGCCCGCGTCGGCGCCGGTCGTACCTGTGTCTGCGCCGAGGCATCCGGATAAAACCAGCGCCAGCAGGGGTCCCAGCGGGATCGCACGCCGCCACGTCACGCCGGTGCAGCCGGGGTGGGTGCTGTAGGGCTTGTGGCTGTGGCCGCGTTGGCGAGCGGCGCGAACGGTAAGGCGCTGGGAGGGCGGCCAGCGTCTAGCGGCGCGCGCCGAAAACCAGCGGCCGCGCCGCCGGTGCCGCCTGGCCCGGCAGGCGCACCTTGTCCAGCTCCGGAGGGACACCCATGGCCGAGTAGCCGGCATCCACGTACAACGTCTGGCCGGTCACGCCGCTGCCCAACTCGGAGAGCAGAAACAGCGCCGAGCGGGCCACGTCCTCCTGGTTGACGTTGCGCTTCAGGGGTGCGCTGTGCTTCATCCAGTCCAGGATGTTGTCAAAGCCGGGCACGCCGCTGGCGGCGAGCGTGCGAATCGGGCCCGCCGAGATGGCGTTGACGCGCACGCCGCGCTGCGGCCCGGCGACGGCGGCCAGTTCGCGCACCAGTTCCTGCAGGGCGGCCTTGGCGGTGCCCATGACGCGGTAGCCGGGCACCACACGGTCGGCGCCGAGGTAGGTCAGGGCGAGGATGCCGGAGCCGGGGTTGAGCCGGGGCAGGGCGTGGCGGGTGAGTCGCACGAGGCTGTACGCCGATACGGTCATGGCGGTCTCGAAGTCCTCCTGGCGCGTGTTGGTGATCTCGTCTCCAAGGGCTTCGGCGGGCGCAAACGCGATGCAGTGGACCATGGCGTCGAAGTCCCCCTGGGCCTCGCTGAAGAACGCTTGCACCGACTCCTCGCGGCCCACGTCGCACTCGTGCCAGGCCTCGATCCAGTCATGGCCCTTGACCAGTTGCATTAGGCGGCTGAGGAAGCGCTTCTGGTAGCCCAGCGTCACCTTGGCGCCGCGGGCGGCCAGTTGCTGGGCGATGGCCCAGGCGATGGAGTCCTCGGAAGCGACGCCGAAAACAAGGGCTCGCTTGCCGGTGAGGTCGGTGGGGTCCTGCATGCCTGCGGCCGAGGCGCCCCGGCTGATGAAGCTTGTGGGGCGACCCGAACAGGTTCAGGCAAGTTCGACTGGTTCGGTATCTCGCGGTATGCGGCGTCGCAACCGTCAAGGCCCTCCAGGCGGCTGGTGACCCATGAACCGCTCCCTCGCCGCCGTTGCAGCCTTCACGCTTCTGATGGCCGCAGTCTCAACGGCACCCGCCGCCGCGCAGACGCCGCCGACCCACCAGTGCTACCCCACATCCGGCGGTCTCGACTACCAGAGTTACGTGTGCTACGACCTGAAAGACCCCTTTTGCCCCGTCTACACGCTCACGCATTCGGACTGGGGCACCACCAAGAAATGCATTGGGCCATAGCGCGACCACGCCGGCCGCGCCGCCATATTGGAAGGAAGGGGAAGAAGGGCTGGCGACGGCGTCAAGCCCGGTCAGCACGGCGTCGGCGCCGTGCCCCCAACGCCGAGCGCCTGTGCGCCGATGGCCGGAATCGGGCAGGCCAGGGGGTCGCCCACCACGGATGCCGAAGCGACCGGCGCCCAGTTGCCCATCACATACGGGCCGACCGCGAACTCGTGCGCCACGGGCTCGCTGCCCGCCGGCTCGTAGGCCACGCCGGCCACGGGAACGTAACCCGTGTGGTACAACCCAAGGGTGCCGCTCCAGGGCTGCCCACCGCCCAAGGCCACAGCCTGCGCCCACGCGAGACTGGTCTGGTCGCCGTCGTAGGCCGCCGAGGCAACGGGAATGAACGTCCGGTAGTCGGCGGGGAAGATCCCGGCGCGGTACTCCTCTTGCGCCCGGCCGCCGCCTTGCGGGCTTTGCGGCAGGAATTCGACGCCCACAAGCGGCCGATAGTTGAGCAGATCGATGCCAAACACGCCGCTGGCCACCAGGAAGCGGCCCATGCCATTGGGGGAATCGCCGGCGTCGGCCAGCGCCCACACGGTGCCGGGCACCTCGCCGTCGTACGTGCCGCCGACAAGCGGGTGGTAGTACGCCCGATCCGGCGCCTTGCCCGGAACCCGGCTGCCCGCATCGCTCGGGTCCGAGCGCACGAAGCCAGCGGTGATCATGCTACGGTACGTGTGGCGGTGGTGCTGGAAGTCGTCGTCCACGCGCATGCCGGCCACGGGGATGAACTTGCCAAGGTGGTTGTAAACACCCGTTCGGATCATGATGTCGCCCGACATTTGGTCACCCGGCCCTGCCAGGGCGAAGCCCAGCGCCCACAGGTCCGTCGGCTGCCGCTCCCCCCAGTAGTCGATGCCGAAGGCGGGCGTGTACTCGCCGTCGATGTAGGCGCCGAAACTCGTGATGCGGTAGCTCTCGATGGCGGCCACGCGTTGTCCCTGATTGGTGCGGTCTGTGTAGGGCCAGTGGCGCGCCTCCGTGCGCGTACCCAGCAGGGGAACGTGTTCGCCATCGGCGTCCTGGACGCCGACGCTGATCGTATCCTGCTGGTTGGGGGCATAGAGCAGCGTCTGCTGGCCGCGCTTGCTCTCCTCCATGCGCACGCTCGCGCCCGGCGTTTCACCGGTGATCGGGTGGTACACGCCGGCGGACAGGGTGTTGTCCGCGTCAAACGGCATGCCCGAGGGGCCAATGGCGAAGTCGCGGTGGATTTCCTGGCGCAGGTAGATGCCGGGTAGCTTCAGCACGCTCGCGCCGGTTCCAACGCGGACCACGGGTCCGCCAACCACGCGCTTCCAAGCCTCGGCGGACATGTGGAGGTTGCCGCGCGCATCGAAGTGGTAGGACTCTTCGTAGTCGCCGTGGCGCTGGATGTAATGCCCCTGCCAGACGGCGGTCGAGCCGGCCCGGCGCAGGGCGTGCCAGATGTAGACATCCTCGAAATCGGCGTACACCTCCCCCTCGTGTGGGTCGTGGTGGTACGGGTACAGGAAGTTGAAGCCAAAGAGCGGTGCCAGCATGACGCCGCCGACGTACGCCGTCAGCAGGGAATCGCCGAGTTCGGAGTAGCCGGCCGAGGCCAAGGCGAGGTAGACGACGGCAACGCCCAGCACACCCAGTAGCAGGCCAAGAAACAGGACTGCGCTCGTCGGGTGCGCGTAGTTGAGAAGGAACGGCAGCGTGTTGACCGTGACTGGCAGCGCGTCGCGCTGGATCGTGTCGATGATGGCGTCCTCGATGTCGTCGGCGCCCTCAACGACCACGGTGTTGAACTGAAGGATGCGATCGTCGTCGGCGACGTACGAGCCGACGGTCGTGCGCACGAGGCCGCGCTCGATCCACGTGTTCGTGAAGAGGCCAACCTCGACCGGGTTGCTGGCGCCGCCGACGGGGCCGGGGCCGACGCCGAGGCTGGCGGCCGTCGCCAGCGCGGTGTTGGCGAGTGCCAGCGCGTTGTCACCCAATGGCACGCGGGTGATGGTCCCCGGCAGATCCTCGACGTTGAGCGTGAAGGTCTTGGAACCGTCGGATTCGGCTCGCGTGATCGTCGGAATGGAGGGTACGATGAACGGCGCCGGGGCCGTGACCGGATCGGCCGAGGCGGGGCCCGCCAACGGTAGTGTCAGCATGATCAGGCAGCAGGCCGCCGCCTGCGCCGCAGGGCGAAGAAATTCCATAACCCTCCATTCTGGTTTGCATTTAAAACAAGAACGTCGCCAGCGCGCTTGCCCGCAGCGTCTGCGCGGCGCTGGCTCCATTGGGGATGCCGGTGGGCCAGTGGTTTCAGGAATCGTCGAGCCAGGAACGCAGTTCGCTGGGCGGCACCAATGTCCGCACTGTCTCGCTGCGCGCAACCACGGCCGGCTTGCGCCAACTGCCCAGCAGCCGGTCGAAGACACGGGTTGTGACCCCGAACCAGTAATGCTCGTTCTTGTAGTGGTGCCAGAGGTGCATGCGCTTGAGGAACCGGTTCCACGGCATCCACGGCTGAACGCCGGGGCGGTGTGCGGTGAGGTGAACGTATTCGTAATAGACCAGGCCGAGGAAGTTGCCGAAGCTGAGTGAGGCCGCGGCGCCGGCGTCGCGGGTCACGGCGAAGTAGATCGCGAAGTACAGCGCCCCCATCGAGACACTGATGCGGGGGTCGTTGAAGAGGAAGTCAAGCTCCGGCGGGTCGTCGTGGTGGGCGACGTGCTGGCGGCTCACGATGCGGCCAGCGGGTCGGCCCGCGAAGTGATGGAAGACCCAGCGGTGCACGATGTACTCGCTCGGGAAGAAGATCGCCAAGCCGATGGCCACGAGCAGCGCTGCCTGGGCCGGCGGCGGGGTCAGTGCCAGGGCCAGGGCGGCGGTCAGGACGAAGCCGGTCCATTTGGGGATCATGCGGCGGTGCGTGAACCACGGGCGGAGGGCAGCCGTGGCGTGGGTCATGCCTCCTTTATCCGACGCACTCCTCTTGAACGTGCAGGGATCCGCGGCAGGTGGTCGCGACGCGGGCTGCGGTGGTCGTGCGGGCGCCACCGCGTGCCGCGAGGGGTGCCGCGGGTCCGCGTCGGAGGGCGTGGGCGGCCCCGCCTCCGCGGCCGGGGTGGAAAATGCTTAAGTGCAGCCGCCAATCGCGGGTTGGTGGGCCCGTCTGGCGCCCGGGACCGATTGGGTCTCGCGGCAGCCCAGCCTGCGGTATTTTTTTGTCAGTGCCAACTTCAAATAGGGTACCCCTGTGGCCGAATCCAACCACACCCCAACCGGGGAGGGCACCACCATGAAGACCACCTTGTTTGCAATTGGACTCGGCCTGCTTCTGACCTTCGTCGCCGCTCCGGCTGAGGCTGAGCCGATCCCCACGATGTACTGCATGCCTGTCTACAGCGAAGAGCACGTCGGCCCCGTGACCGTCGTGCGCCGCGACAGCTGCGCCGTCCCCGAGGTGTACGTCTCGGAGCCCTTCTCCCGCCCCGACATGCCGCTGCCGTTCTACTGCATGCAGGTCTACACCGAAGAGACCGTCGGCCCCGTCACCGTCGTGCGCCGCAACAGCTGCGCCGTCCCCGAGGTGTACGTCTCCGAGCCCTTCGCCCGCCCCGGCATGCCCGTCGACATCTACTGCGCCCAGGTCTACACCGAGCAGGATGTCGGACCCGTGACCGTGATCCAGACGAGCAGCTGCTCGGTCCCCCGCGCTGAGCTCAACGACGAGTTCGACGCCGGCACCTTCAGCAACCCCGTCGACCCCGGCTGCACCTGGAGCCTCAACAAGATGGATGTCGCTGGTGTCGTGGTCCCCGTGCCCGCCAAGTGCCACATCCTGAACGGCATCTAAGCCGCTCACTCAGATTCAACTCCGTTCGTTTACCCCCTCTGCCTCCCCTTTTCCTGATCGGCCCGCGGCCGCATCGGGCTCTTGTTTCTCCGCCGGCAGACGCGCTGCGTCGCCCTCGCCGGCGTTCACTGTTTTTGAGACCGGCTCGAAGGCTCCCCAACGCCGGCGTGGCTTCGCCACGATGCCGTGCGTGGACGGCTGCCTACGGGGCCTGCCACTGGGGTTGGGTCTCGGCGCGTCGCAGCAACTCGACGCCCGTGATGATGCCCCAAATCCAGGCGCCAAGCATCATGGGGATCCCGATCACGACGATCACCAGGATGACCCCGGCGAGCATCAGGAAGCCCTGCGCCCAGCCCACCGCTTCGCCGGCGATCAGGGACCCGAGCCCCGGCCAGACTAGGATGTTGAGCAGGAGCGCCACAATGGCGACGCCTTGAGTAACCGGCGGCTTGCCGTAGCCCTGCTGGTACTGGGTGTACACGTTCACCTGGGGCGCGACGTAACCCTGCGGCCCGGTTTGGGCGCCGGCGCCCGGGCCCCACGGGTTCGGTGGCGGCTCCTGTGCCGGCCCGCCACTGCCGTAGCCACAGCGGCTGCAGCGGGGTTCCTGGCCCTCGGGCACGTCAACGACGGTTGCGCATTGGGGACACTTGAGCCACGCCATGCTGGCGCACACCACGGTGATGGTCTTCAAAGGGCTTTCAGCCGGCGCGCGGCGATTTCCGGCCTGCATCACACGCCCGACAAGAAGGCGCCGAGCACTAGGAAGAAGAAAGCCACGATGCTCAGACCGATGACGCCCAGCACAAGCCCGGCGATCGCCATGCCTCGGCCGTCCACGTTGGGGTCGTTGTTGCACTGGGACAACCCGGCTGCACCAAAGATGACGGCGAGGATCGACGGCAGGATCAGGTAGAAGCCGCCGATGATGGTGAGGATTCCCAGCACTAGGGAAGCAACGGCCATGCCCGACGTGCGCCGGGGTTGGGCGTGCCACGCCGACGGCAGACCAGGGGCTACGGCGCCCCAGGGGCCCGCCGCGGCGCTGGTCGGCACTGGCGAGCCGGGTGTGGGGGCATACGCGGCATAGGCCGGGGCTGCCATCGCGGGGCCAGCCGTGGCGGCGGGCGCTGCGCGAGCTGCGGGCGATGCGGGTGCCGGCCGTGCCGCCGGCGCCGGGGGAGTGCGCGCCCTAGCCGACGCCGATCTTGGCGAGCCTGCCGCGGGGCCGTCGCACTTGTTGCATTTTGGCGTTGAGCCGGCGGGAACGTCAACGACCTGGGCGCACCGGGGACACTTCATCATGGGCATGGTTTGGCACAGGGAAGTCCGCGGCCGCTTGAAATCTCTTCGCCCGGCCGAGCAAAGCATGCCGCCAAGCCTTATCGCGCCCGGGCTTGGCGGCGCATATGTCCGGGTCCGAGCGCAACCGCCTCGCCGCCGAGGCCAGTCCGTACCTGCTTCAGCACAAGGACAACCCGGTGCATTGGTGGCCGTGGTGTGACGAGGCGTTCGAGGAGGCGCGGCGCCGGGACGTGCCCGTGTTTTTGTCGATTGGGTACGCGACGTGCCACTGGTGCCACGTGATGGCGCACGAGTCGTTCGAGGACGACGCGGTGGCGGGGCTGCTCAACGAGAACATGGTGTGCATCAAGGTGGACCGGGAGGAGCGGCCGGATCTGGACGATGTCTACATGGCCGTCTGCCAGGCGACGACCGGGTCGGGAGGCTGGCCGCTGACGGTGGCCCTGACGCCGGACCGGCAGCCGTTCTTCGCGGGCACCTACTTCCCCAAGACCACGCGGGCGCACCGCATCGGCATGATGGACTTGGTGCCCAAGCTGGCGACCGTGTGGGCCGAACGGCGCGACGAGGTCGTTGATTCGGCTCGGCAGCTCGTGGAACACGTCAGCCAGGCTGGCACCGCGGTGGCCGACGGAGGCGTTCCCGGGGAGGTCGCTCTCCACGCCGGCTTCCGGCAACTACAGGCGCGCTTCGACGCCGACCACGGCGGCTTCGGTGGCTCGCCCAAGTTCCCGTCGCCCCATCTGCTGCTTTTCCTGCTGCGGTACTGGAAACGTACCGGGGAGGCGTCGGCGCTGGCGATGGTTCGCACCACCCTCGACGCCATGGCGGCCGGCGGCGTGCGCGACCACGTGGGTGGCGGCTTCCACCGGTACTCCACCGACCCGCACTGGCTGCTGCCGCACTTCGAGAAAATGCTGTACGACCAGGCGATGCTGGCCATGGCGTACACGGAGGCCGCCCTGGCCACGGGGGAGGAGGCGTACGAGGACGTTGCCCGAGATACCTTGGACTACGTCTTGCGCGACCTGCAGCAGGCCGACGGCGGCATTGCGAGCGCCGAAGACGCCGACAGCGAAGGCGAGGAGGGCCTGTTCTACACGTGGACCCACGACGAGCTGACAAGCGTGCTTGGCGCCGACGCCGACCTGTTCTGCCGCGTCTACGGCGCACGGCCGGAGGGCAACCACGACGACGAGTCGACCCGCCAGCCGACGGGCCGCAACGTCCTCTACCTTCCCCGTAGCCTGGAGGACGCCGCGGCCCAGGAGGGCCTCTCCCCGGAACAACTGGAACAGCGCATGGCCGACTG
>JBFJYU010000122.1:0-8743 GCA_041622435.1 Thermoplasmatota archaeon
AAAAAACGGGGGAGAAGGAAAGGAAAAGGAAGCCTGCCTGCCTAGAACAGCAGGATGCCGCCCGAGGTGGCAATCAGTCCCGCAAACAGGAGCGAGACCGTGTTGATCACCTTGATCAGGGCGTTGATGGACGGGCCCGCGGTGTCCTTGTACGGGTCACCAACGGTGTCACCGACGACGGCGGCGGCGTGGGCTTCACTGCCCTTGCCACCGTGGTGTCCGTCCTCGATGTACTTCTTGGCGTTGTCCCAGGCACCGCCACCGTTGGCCATGGCCAGGGCGAGCATGAGACCGCTAACGAGCACACCGATGAGCAGGCCACCGAGGGCCAGCGGACCAAACAGGAAGCCCACGATCAGGGGCGCGGCCACGGCGATGAGGCCGGGGACGACCATTTCCTTGAGGGCGGCCTTGGTGACGATGTCCACGCACTTGGCGTACTCCGGCTTGCCAGTGCCTTCCATGATCCCGGGGATCGTGCGGAACTGGCGGCGAACCTCTTCGATGACCGAGCCGGCCGCACGGCCGACGGCGTTCATCAGGAAGCTGCTGAACAAGAAGGGCAGCATGCCACCAATGACGAGGCCGATCAGGACGATGGGCTCGCTGAGGCGGAACACCAGCTCTCCGTCGACGACGTTGTTGCCAACCATGCGCGCCGGCAGGTCCGTCACGTCGATGCGGTGGACGTAGTCGGCAAACAGCGCTAGGGCCGCAAGAGCAGCCGAACCGATGGCGTAACCCTTGGTCACGGCCTTGGTCGTATTGCCCACGGCGTCCAGGGCGTCCGTGTTCTTGCGAACCTCTTCGGGCAACTCCGCCATCTCGGCGATGCCGCCGGCGTTGTCGGTGATGGGTCCGTAGGTGTCCATCGCCACGACCATGCCGGTGATGCCCAGCATGGCAACAGCGGCGATACCGATGCCGTACAGGCCCGCGAACCACCAGGCACCGAACATCGCGAGAGCGATGACGATGATGGGGAAGAACGTGGACTCCATGCCGACGGCCAGGCCGCTGATGATGTTCGTCGCGGCACCGGTCTCGCTCGCCTTGGCCGTGGCCTTGACGGGGCGGAACTTGGTGCTCGTGTAGTACTCCGTGATGAACATCAACAGAATCGTGATGACCAATCCGATCGCGGTTGCCAGGAACAGCTCCAGCGGGCCGATCGCGGTGCCGGCGCCGTTGTCCAGGCCAGCCAGGGCGTCGCCCAGGTCCGTGCGCAGCGCGTAGGTCACACCGTAGAAACCGGCGGCCGCCAGTCCGACGCTGGCGAAGACGCCCTTGTACAGGGCGCCCATGATGTTCTGCTTGCGGCCGAGGCGCACAAAGAAGATGCCAAGGATGCTGGCCAGGATGGCCACCGCGCCCAGGAACAACGGGTAGGTCACGAGCGACGCGTTGCCGCCGGCGAACACGGAGTCAGCCGGCAGCAGGAAGCCGAGGAACACTGCGGCCACAACGGTCACGGCGTACGTCTCGAACAGGTCAGCGCCCATGCCGGCACAGTCGCCGACGTTGTCGCCGACGTTGTCCGCGATGACCGCCGGGTTGCGGGGGTCGTCCTCGGGGATGCCCGCCTCAACCTTGCCGACCAGGTCGGCGCCGACATCGGCAGCCTTCGTGTAGATGCCGCCGCCAACACGCGCGAACAGGCTGATGAGGCTCGCACCGAAGGCGAAGCCGACCAGCGGGGTCACGGGGTCGGCGTAGCCGAGCACGTCATCGAACAGGTAGTAGAAGCCAGCCACACCCAGCAGGGCCAAGCCGGCCACACCGAGGCCGGCCACGGCGCCGCCGCGGAAGGCCAGGCTGAGAGCGCCCTTCAGGCCCGTGCGGGCCGCGTGGGCGGTGCGCACGTTGGTGCGCACGGCGATGTTCATGCCGATGTAGCCGCTGAGCGCCGAAAACAGGGCGCCCACGGCGAAACCGGCCGTGGTCCACCACCATTCGGTCGTTTCAGCCGCCGTCTCACGGGTCAGGGCGACGGCGGCGAAAACGCCAGCAATGAGGACGGCCACAACGGCGATCGTCCGGTACTGGCGGTTCATGTAGGCCATCGCGCCCGCCTTGACGGCGTCGCTGATCTCGACCATGCGCTTCGAGCCGGGCTTGGCGCGCAGAATACCGACGCTAAGCACCAATGCAAAAATCAGTGCTACGACGGCCGAAATGGGCGCCAGGATCAGGGGTAGTTCAGTTGCCATGATTCCTCCAAATCTGGTTGAAACAGAATGCCGTCAACCTACAGCGAGGCCTCGAAGTCGTCCACGCTCAGCGTGAAGGCGTCGCGGTTGGCGAGGTCGCCGCGCTCCATGAGGATCTCACGGGCCAGCAGCCAGTAAGCCAGCGCCAGCGAGCGGCGACCCTTGTTGTTGGCCGGGATGACCACGTCAAGGTTCTTCGTCTCGTTGTTCGAGTCGCACAGGCCGATGATCGGGATGTTGATGTTCAGGGCCTCGCGCAGCGCCTGGGCGTCGCCGAGGGGGTCCGTGACGACCAGCACATCAGGCTCCATGAAGTTGGGCGTGATGGGGTTCGTCAGGGTGCCGGGCATGAAGCGGCCGGCGATGGCGGTGCCGCCGATCGCCTTGGCGGTCTGCTTGACGGGCGTCTGGCCGTACTGGCGCTGGCTCACAAACAGGATCCGCTTGGGCTCGAACTTGGCGAGCTTCTGGGCAGCCGCACGGATGGCGGCGTCGGTCTTGGCGACGTCGAGCACGAAGAGGCCGTCATTGCGCACACGGAAAATGTACGGCTTCATGTCGGCGGTCTTGTGCTGCGTGCCAATGTGCACGCCGCTGGTCAGGTATTCGTCCTCGGGCGCCAGCAGGTCGGCGCCCTCCCCGGCCGAGGAGTCGGCCTGGGGGTTCATCTCTGAAAACATTTCCTCGGTCATTGCGGGACACCAGCCTGGGTCTGTGCTCGCTGGACGGTGATCGGGATGGCATCAGCATCGTACTCCAGCATCGCCACTTCTACGGGGTTGCGGATGCCCGAATCCACCTGGATCAGCACCGGCGCGCCCATGGATAGTTGCAGCGCGCGGGCTCCTACGATGCGAGCCTTTTCGAAACGCGTGTACTCCAACGGATCACCTCAACTCGTCAGGGCCTAGCCCTGTCGATGCGGCGGCGAGGCAGGTCCCATATATGAAGGGTGCCCCGGGCTGGATTTGGTTCCCGCTCTGTAAAAATCGGAATCGATGCCACGGCGTTGGGTCGCGGCCATCACCCCTGCGGGTGATCTGCTCCTTGCGCTGGCCACGCCGCCTGGCGTATTTGACGCTGGCGGGAGCCGGCGTTGGAACGGGCCCGGCGGCGGTTAGAACAGATCGCGAATTGCCTCGGGCGGCCGGCCAACGATGGCGCGGTCGCCCACGATCAGGATGGGGCGCTCCATGAGTTTGGGGTGCGCGGCCATCGCGGCCAGCAGGGCGGCGTCGCCCGACCCCTTGCTGACTCCGGCGTCCTTCGCCTCTGCTTCAGCGAAGCGGGTCCATTCAGCCACGGGGCGCCCCAGCTTGGCGTGCAGGTCTTGCAACTCGACGGCGCTGAGGGGTTGCTTGAGGTACTCGCGCACGTCAAATTCGACGCCGGCGTCTTCAAGGAGCGCTCGCGCGGCGCGGCTCTTGGAGCAGCGCGGGTTGTGCAACAGGGTCGCCATGCTGCGGCGACCGGCGTGGGCCTCTTAGGGTTGGCCGCGCCCGGTCCTACTCGAAGTTCTGGGCGTCCGGGCTTCCCATGCGCTGCCACTCGCGCTCCGCCAGATCCTGGATCATGGCAAAACGTTGGGCGATGCGAAAGAGTGGGCTTTCCTCGGGGAGGGACGCTTCAGGCGAGGGGGTGATGGGGGGCGAGGGGGTGGCGCCGTGCAACTCCATGAACAGCGTTGGGGTCCCTTCTGCTTGAGGTCCCTTTTGCAATAGATTCAAATAGCAAACTCGGCCCGCAGGGCCGAGGCTGTTCCAAATCGTTTAGGCCCCCTCCTTGCGGAGGGGGCTGCGATTGCGCCCGGTAAAAGTGGGCACAACCGGGCCGGCTCTGCCGGCAACTCCACTAGTGGCCTCCCCTAGATGATGCTTTCGGCCTTGGCGTCGCGGAGCAAGGCGCGGCAGAGCAAGGGTGTGTGGGCCGCATGTGTGGGGTGCCCGCGGGTCAGCGGTCGCTCGGACGATGGCAGCCAAGGCGCGGCGCGCCGGTGCGCTTCCGGGGTCCGGCGGGCGTTGGGACTATCCGCCCATCAGCAGCGGCTCGAGGCCACGGGGGACCTCGCCACTGGCCAAGGCAGCGCGGACTTCCTTCAGGTTGGGGCCCGCCTGGAAGTAGCGCTTCGGGCTCTGGTAGTCCAGCGCACCGGAGCGACGCAGGTAACCGTCCAGATGCGCGATGGCCTCGCGCTCCAGGATGGCGCCCATTTCCCGCAGGTTCATGGTCGCCTGGTCCGTGAATCGCTCGTCCAGCTCGTCCAAGATCTTGATCAGGCGCTGCACCAGCTCCTCGTTCACCATGATAACCCCCGGGACGCTTTGAGCCTATAAAACCTTCATATGGCGGCATGGTGGCGTGGGCAAGCCGCCAGACGCTGGCGTGTGGACGACGAATTGATAAAGCACAAAGGGCACCCCTTCTTCCAACGCCCCGGAGCATCCGTCATGCTGACTAGCGATCCATCCAGCGCAACGAATCGACGAGCGATTCTGTTGGCCCTTATTCTGGTCAGCTCCGCGAGTCTCGTGCCCCACGCGGGCGCCGGCACCGCCGCCAACCCGGAGGTTACCGACCCGGCCGGCGACCAGGCGGTTGCGCCCGGCGCACTGGCGGCCCAGCCGCCCACGTTCGAGAACGTCGATGTGCTGCGGCTGTGGATCTCGGAGGATGCGACGAATGCTTCGCTGATCTTCAACGTGGAGGCGGCGGCGCCGTTGGACGGCGGCCCCGGCTCGGTCGCCCTGACGTTTGACTTCGTGGTTGAGTCGGGTCCCACCAGCGTGTTTGGCAGCACCGCCGACGGCACGGCGTACGCCATCGTGGCGCGTTCCAACGGAACCGCCGACGGCGCCGACAACGTCACCGTGACCGTTGATGGTAACTTCACCCGCGTGGCGGTGCCCTTGGCTAGCATCGGCGCGTCCGGCGGCGACATCCTGGCCGACCTGGTGCTGGAGGCCTCGGCCGTCCACACGGGCACGCTTCCCATCGATCAGGACGACAGCACCGCCGTCGACCGGGCGCCCGACACCGATTTCGCTCCCACGTACACATTTGCCCGCTCGCCAATCGTGGCCGCCCTGGCCCTGGCGGTGCAGGGTGAGCAGGACCGCACCGTGACGGACCCGGACGCGAGCGTCGCGTACTCGATCCAGGTGACTAACCGGGGCAGCGACGAAGATGTCATCACCCTGACGCCGCCCACCACATCCGGCGCGTTGGTGACGCTGGCGCCGCTCAACATGACCCTGGCGCCCGGCGCCAGCACCCTCACCTTCCTCACCATCAAACTGTCTGGCGCTGCCGCCGGGTCGGTGTTCAACCTGCCCGTCACCGCAACCTCCGAGCGGGGTGCCACGGCGACCATCACGCCAAGCCTCACGGTGCGCGCCATTGGCGCCGACATCGCGCTGAGCCACGCTGGGGTCGCCGAACGCACGACGGCCGATCCGTTTGCGCGCCTGACGTTCACCATCGAAGTCGAGAACAAGGGTACCGACTTCGACACGATCACTTTCGCCAATCCGACCGTCGCCGGGGCCGCGAGTGTGACGGTCTCGCCGGCGACCGTCAGTCTGGCCGCCGGCGACAAGGCGACAGTTACCCTGTCGGTCAACCTCAACAACGCCACGTCCAAGGTGACGGTGACCCTGCGAGCCACGTCGGCCAACGGCGCCAACGCGACGCTGGCCTCGACGGTCAACCTGGATGTCTCCGGTGGAGGCGGGGGTGGGGGCGGAAAGGAGTCGGCCGGCGCCAAGGCGGGCCTTGATTTCCTGACGCCCGCCGCCGAGGCGCTCGGCTTCGACGCCCTCTTCGACGACTGGGCGGAAGTCGCCGTCCTGGGCCTGATTCTCCTGGTCGCCCTGCTGCTGTTGTTCCTGATCCTATTCCTGCCCAAGCGCCCCTGGCTGCAAATCGAGGTGCGCCCCCGCCGGCTCAGCGTGGAGCCCGGCGAGACCGCCGAATTCCAGGTCCAGGTGCGCAACAAGAAGAAGGACTTCCACCGCGCCGTGGCCCGGCTGTCGGGCGCCGACCCCGAGTGGAAGGCGGGCCTGCTGCTGCGCCAGGAGGACGGCGGTTCCCTGGAACCCATGACGAGTTACGGTGACCTGGTCTTCGGCCTCACCGCCCGCGACGAGCCCGGCGACCACTACGAGGGAACCCTGCGCGTGCAGGTCCCTGAAACGGCCAGTCCGAAGAGCCGCAGCCGCGTCGATCTGGAGATCATTCCCCTCGACGACGGCGACGAGCGGCCGCGCAAGGGCGGCAAGGCCCGCATCGCGGTCCGGGCCGCCAAGCCGATGACGGGAGATTCGCCGATCACCATCACGGACGTCACCCACGAACCGGAGCGCCCCGAGGAGGGCGACTCCGTCAGCACGACGGCGCACATTACCAATGTGAGCGAGGAGAACTGGAGCCTGGACGTGTCGCTTTTGGTGGACGACCGGGCCGTCGACGAGCAGCGCCTTGATCTGGCGCCTGGCGAGGAGCGCCACGTGACGTTCCAGTGGCGCGCCAGTGGCGGCTCGAACAAGGTTCGCTTGCAGGTGCTCCAGGCCGAGGAGTAGGTTCGGCCGAGCCCATCTGCGCCGGGGAGGGGGACGAGGAGAAGGGGGTTTGCGTGGTCTATCCGACGACGCGGCCCATGTCCAGCAGCTCGACGCCCTGAACCAGGTCGACGCTGTTGAGGGCTTCCTCAACCAGGTCGTTGTTGCCCTCTTCGTCCTGGACGATGATCGTCGTCATCAGCGCGTTGAGGCCGAAAGCAAACGGCTTGATCTCAAAGGCGCGGACCTCGGCGACGTCCGGCAGCGCGGCCTTGATGGTTCCCTGCAGGGCGTCGAGGTCGACCTCGGTGCCGTCGGGGAGGATGCGGTAGATCAGTAGGACTTCGCCCATGTTCGCGCGCGACTCAGGTTTCATATATCATCGTTGGGGCGCGGGACTGGCTGTGGGCACCGGCCGGCGGGCGGCCGCGCTAGGGCGCCGCCCTCTCCTGGCAAGCCCAGAAAGCCTTTCAAGCGCAGCAAAGTGGGCTGACCCATGCCCTTCTGTGCCGAATGCAAGAGCCTCGTCTACCCCAAGGACGGTACGCTCACGTGCCGGAAGTGCGGATGGAGCGAGTCCGGCCCCGCCGAGAAGAAGATGGTGCAAAGCGGCACCGCGTCGGCGGAGGAGACGGTCGTGATGGAGGAGAAGGTGGAGGCGCGCCAGATGCAGTCGGTGGAGTGCCCGAAGTGCGGCCACGACCGCGCTTACTTCCACCTGATGCAGACGCGCAAGTCGGACGAGCCGCCGACGGAGATCAACGAGTGCGCGAAGTGCCAGTACTCCTGGCGCGAGTACTGACGCGTCACGCGAGATGGTCGTGGCTTCGGGCCCGCGGGCTACACCCGGGTGCCGCCGGGCCATCGGGTGCTTTCCGTGGAGTTCAAGGTCAACCCGTTTCGCCCGCCGTCGGCGACCGGTTCCTTGCCGAGGGCCGCGTCGTGCGCTCCGGCCGCACGCTCACCGTCTGCGACCTGGCCGTCCACGGCCCACCGCGTCGGCCGGGCCACGCAATGTTAGGCCGGCCAGCAGACCCTCATTGCGGCGCCCGATCCGGACGCCTGAGGCCGACCGCCGTTCCAAGAGCCTTAAGACGGTCTCCTGAATGGGCGCCCCCAATCGGGAGCAACCATGTTCAAGGCCAAGGTGAAGGCGGAGACGCTCAAGACGGTCCTCGACGCCGTGCACACCCTCGTCGACGAGGCCAAGATCCAGTTGTCCCCGGATGGCCTGAGCTTGAAAGCCGTTGATCCGGCTCACGTCGCGATGGTGGACTTGTCGCTCGGCAAGGGCGCGTTCATCGAGTTCAAGGCCGACGAAATGGACCTCGGTCTGGACTTGGACAAGCTGAAGGACATCCTGAAGCTGGCCAGCAGCGGCGACGAGATCGGCATCGAGTACAAGGAGGACGCGCACCGGCTCGTCTTCCGCATCGGCCACCTGACCCGCCGCATGGCCCTGGTGGACACCCAGAACATGAGTGACCCCAAGGTGCCGAACCTGAACCTGCCCAACAAGGTGTCCGTCATGGCTGGCGAGGTGTTGCAGGGCATCAAGGCGTCGGACGCCGTCAGCGACCACATCGCGCTGATTGCGGAGGGCACCACGTTTGAATTGGTGGCCGAGGGCGACACCGACCAGGTTCACCTGATGCTCGGTGCCGACGATCTGGTCAAGATCGAGGCGCCGGAGCGCAGCCGCTCCATGTTCAGCCTCGACTACTTCTCCAACATGGTCAAGGCGGTCAAGGGCAACGAGGCGCTGACCTTGAACCTGGGCACCGATTACCCGGTGAAGATGGAGTTCGACATCGCGGACGGCGCTGGGCACATCGTGTACCTGCTGGCTCCCCGAATCGAGTCGGAGTAGCGCGTGGGCTGGTAGCGGCGTCGGCAACGATGTCCAGTCGCTCAACGGGGCCCCCGGCACTTGGCGCATGACCGCTTCTTGGAGCAACCTCAACGGCGGCCTGACGG
>JBFJYU010000123.1:0-8707 GCA_041622435.1 Thermoplasmatota archaeon
GCCGCCAGCATCACCACGGTGTTCGCCTTCAGTGTCCTCGGCTTCAGCAGCCTGCTGCCCTTGCGCCACTTCGGCATCGTGGCCGCCATCGTGGTCACCTGCGCGTTCATCGTCAGCCTGACCCTGTTGCCGGTTCTGGCAAGCTACATGCCGGACGCGCAGCCGCGGGGCCGCCCGGCGCCCGGGGGCCAGCCCCAGGTCCAGCCACGGCCCCAACCCCGCACCCCGGCGGGCACGCCAGCACTGGGCGCGCCTCGCGCCGTCGCCGGACCCCGCACCTTCAGCGTGACCCCTCGCTTCGCCGACCCGGCGGTGGCCGCGTGGCACGATGAAGTGGTCCGGGAGCGGTACCCGACGGCGGTGCCCGCGCGCGATTGAACGCACCCGGCCCCCCACTTCGCCCCCTCACCCCACAATCCTAAGCAGCGCCGGATGATTACCAATCGGTTGGTATGTTGGAATCCTCGTCCCGCCGAAGCCGCAGGCTCGTTCAAGCCCCCCTCGCAGCCCTCCTTGTAGCAGCTCTCGTCGCCTCGGCCGGCCCCGGCTGGGACTACATCGGCGCCCTTGAGGCGGACGATTCGTCGAGTCGGGACCAGTTCGGTTTCGACGTGGCTCTCGACGGCGACACCGCCGTCGTGGGCGCCAGGCTGGCCACGGGCTCCGACGGATCGCGGGGTGCCGCGTACGTCTTCGAGCGGGACCTGACGGGCGCCTGGAGCCAGGTGGCCAAGTTGACGCCCGACGACGGGGAGGCCTCCGGCTTCGGCGAACAGGTCGCCATCGCGGGTGACCGCATCGCCGTTGGCGCTCGCTACGACGTGTTCGACGGCCACCGCGGCGGGTCCATCTACACCTTTGTTCGCGACGGCGACGCCTGGGCTCAGGAGACCAAGATCCACAACCCCAACAGTGACGGTGGATCGTGGAGCGACTCCTTCGGCTGGGCGCTGGCCCTCGACGGCGAGCGACTGGCCGTGGGCGCCTACGACGCCGACCCGGACGGCGTTCGGGACGCCGGGGCCGCCTACGTGTTCGCGTTCGACGGCGCCGAGTGGGTCCTGGAGAAGTACCTCCCGAGCCCCATCCTGGACCAGTACCAGGAGTTCGGTATCGGCATCGACATCGACGGCGACACGCTCCTGGTCGGGGCGCAGGACTCCTGGCAAGTGGAACCCGACGGCGGCGAGGCGTTCGTCTTCACCCGCGACTTCGGGCTCTGGACGCTCCAGGCAACCCTGGAAGACCCCGCGACCGACAACCTTGACGCCTTCGGCTGGGCGGTGGCCCTCGACGGCGACACCGCCGTCATCGGCGACTACTACGAGGATGTCGTCGGCGACCTGCAACTCCTGGAAGGCGCCGGCGCCGCCTACGTGTTTGAGCGCACCGGCACAAGCTGGAGTCGGGTCGCCACCCTCACCGCCAGCCAGCCAAGCGCGTGGGGCTTCTTCGGCGAGGCGGTTGCCGTCCAGGATGGTCGCGTGGCCGTCGGCAGCCCGTACGATCCCTTCGGCAACACGGCCGGCGCCGCCTTCTCATTCACCCGAGGCGAGACCGGGTGGCAGGCGGAGCGGCAATTCGGCGACCCCCAGCCCCGCACGTACGAGTCCTTCGGCGAGTCGGTGGCCCTCGACGGCGACACCCTGATCGTGGGCGCCATCGGCGATTGGTTCAGGGGCCACGCCGGCGGGGCCCACGCCTTCCGTTACGCTTGCGAGGACGGACTTGAGGTCCTGCGGGGCACGGCGGCCGACGGCACCGCCTCGGGCACCATCCACTCCCGCGTCGAACCCCTGGTGAAATCGCGGGACGCCCAAGTGGGTGGCGCTCTCCACGAGGCCAACTGCCACAGCGTCGTGGTGGCCGAGGACATGGCCGATGAATGGACGGGCGGGGCGGACGTCCCGATATCGATCCTGGACTGAGGCGGCTCCGGCACTACTCGATGGTCACCCAATAGCGCCCGTCTTCCCGCTCCTCCACCCGGATGCCCGGCAAGCGCCGGAGGTTCTTCCACAGCGGGTTCGAGCGACTGCCCAGCCGTTTGCGATCGATGTCTTGGTCCTTGAGCCACTGCCCGACCTGCTGCACCGTCACCGCGCCCTTGTCGTGCTTGCCCGCCTCCCGCAGCGCCGTGATGGCCCGCCGGACCTGCTTGGCGGCGTCGTCATCCGGAATCGGCTCCGGGGTTGCCTTGGCTTTTTTCGCCGCGACCTCGGCCTTCGGGGCGGCCGGCGTCTTGACAGGCTTGGCGGCCGTGGCCGGTGCCTTGGCCGGTGCCTTCGCGGCGCTCCGGCGGCGCCCGACGTCGGACGCCTTCGCCGAGCGAGGCGCCCCCTTACCGGCGTCCTTGACCCAGTCCACATGGCAAGCGGCGCGTCGCAACCGATCCACGAGGGGCGTGAAGTCCGTGTCGGCGCTGATGACGCAAAAGGCCCGGTAACCGAGCCCGTGGAACTGGTCCATCGCGATGACTGCGAGCTCCACGTCGGCGGCGTTTTTCCCGGTGGCGACCGGATCGCGCTGTAGGCATTGGAGCGCCATTTCCTGGGCCGCCACCTTCCATGCGGCCACGTCCTTCGTCGAACGCCAGTTGCGCACGCACACGCGGCTGGTCACGCGCCAATCCGCTTCGAGCCGCTTCAGATGGTCCGCCACGGCGGCCGGCGGCACCTGGTCGCCGTCGACGAGCAGGGAGAGCTCCGGCTTCACGCATGGGCCATCCGGCTCATCGCATATGGCGTGGGCAGATCGGAGCGTCCGGGCCGGGCTATCTCAGGTCAGCGGCCAGCTATGCGGGCACCGGTCCGCCCATCTGCTCATAGACGCCCATGGTGCGCGGTTGGCCGTCCCAGAAGACCTCGCCGGCCTCGAAACGGATGCCGAATTCGGTTAGCGCGTGGAGTATTGGCAGCACCGCCCGACCCTTCTCGGTGGCGTGGTAGCGCGTGGCGCGGCCCGAGCCGACCTTGACCACGAAGCCCTCGTCCTGCAACTCGACAAGGCGGCGACTGAGGACGCGGGGCGTGATGCCGGCTTGCGACTCCGCGAACTGGCTGAAGCGGTCGTAACCGAGCATCAGGATGTCGCGCAGGATCGTCAGTGTCCACTTGCGCCCCAGGGCTTCCAGGGCCGCGTTAATGGGACACTGGCGCAGGCCGGAACCATCGATCGCCACGCAACCCCATCGATGCACAGCCGATAACCTTTTTCGCGACCCAAGCGAAACGTTCGCCTCATCATCCGGTACGATCAGGCAGGCCAAATGACCCAACCAGGTCCTCTGTGGTGGTCCACGCCCGTGCGGCCAGGCGGGCGTCGCGGGCGGCAGCAGACCGCCATGCGTTGCGCCGGCCGTGGTAGTAGCCGCCCGACGTGCCCTCCAGGTCCGCCGACGAGGCCAGGCGCACGCTGGTTTTGGCGAGCGTCTGGGGGCTCTTGCCAAACCATTGCAGGACCCGGCCGACGAAGCCGGGGAAATCACGGGTAAGACCGGTGCCCCCGGTGCCTGGGTGCAGCGCGTTGCTGGTGACGGTTGATCCCGCGAGCCGCCGGGCCAGTTCGTCGCTGAACCAGATGTTGAAGAGCTTCGAGTTGGCGTAGGCGCGATCGCCGTTGAACCGCCGCCGCATCTGCAAGTCATCCCAATCGACCCGTGCGGCCCGGTGGGCCATGCTGGCAACGGTGACGATGCGGCCCGCGGGCGCCGCCTCAAGCAGGGGCAGCAGCGCCTTGGTGACGCGCCACGGGCCGACGTGGTTGACGGCGAAGGTCTGCTCCAGGCCCTCGGCGGTCTCGACGCGGCTGCGCATCCACAAGCCGGCGTTGTTGATCAGGACATCCAGCCGGTCCGTGTGGGCCGCCACGGCGCGCGCAAAGGCGTCGATGCTGGCAGGGTCGGCGAGGTCCAGCTCCAGTGCCGTCACCTGCGCTTCGGGCGTTTGGGCCAGGATGGCTTTGCGGGCCTCGGCCCCTCGCTCGGCGGCCCGGCTGGTGATGATGACCGAGGCACCCATGCGCGCCAGCTCCGCCGCCGTCGCCAGGCCGATACCGCTGTTGGCTCCGGTGACGAGAACCCGTTTACCGATCATGGCCCCTGATGGCTGCGGGGCGCTTTGGGCCTGCCGTACCAAACTGGCCCGGGCCAGCAGGCGGGCGCGGGGCAACGTGGGCGGGCGCGGCGCAACCACCCATGGCCAGCCCGGCGCGGTATTAACGGGATGATGCCCCACCTCGTACCATGGAGGAGATGGAGCAGGCGGACGCCAAGGGCCTTCTGCGCAAACTCAAGTTGGGGCACCTGGGTCTGAGTCGCGGGGGTCGCTGTTACGTCATCCCCCTCTTTTTCGCCTACGACGGGGAGAACTGCTATTTCCAGTCCCACCCCGGCCTGAAGGAGGAGTACCTGGCGGGTACGCGGGAGGCCTGCCTCAACGCGGTGATGTACCAAGGCCCAGACGACTGGCAGAGCGTTCAGGCGCTGGGGCCCGTCGAGGTGCTGTCGCTGTCCAACGAGATTCAGGCGGCGAAGGCCGCACTGCTGGCCATCCCGATGCCGCCGGAGCCCGGCACCTTCCCTGGGGGCACCCCCCGCCGTTCGGAGAACCGCGTGTTCTACTGGCGCCTGCGGCCGGAGCGCATCGCGGGCATGGCGAGCCACCGGGCGCGCGTGCCTCACGCCGTGGGTTGATCCACGGCGCCGTTGCGGCCGGGAGCCGGGCGGCGGATCTGCCGCCACGCCGCGGCGGCTTCAACTGAGAAACAGCGTGAAGACGACGTACGTGATGAACACCATGATGAAGCTGTGGCGCAAGCCGAGCTTCGCCTGGCCACTGCCCATGGTGCCCGCGACGATGCCGTCGCCGAGTCCCTGGACAACCGCGGCGGTGAAGAAGAAAATCCGGTAGTCGTCAAGGGTGACGCCCCGGACTCCTGAGATGCCTTCGACGCCGGTGAGGCTGCTGCCGCTGGCGGCGGCGGTGGTTTGCAGGATCTGCGGAACGAATTGGTCGTAGAGGACGCCGGCGACGACGAGGAAAACGAAGAACGTCACGTAGATGACGATCGTGTAGACGCTCATTGAGATGCGGCGTTCGTTCTCCATGTTCTTGATCTCGCGCGCGTCGCGGGCGGCGGCCAGCAGGACATCTTCGGTGTTGCCGCCGCTGCGGCTGGCTTCCAGAATCAGCGTGGTGGCACGCTGGATCAGGGGCGTACTCACCCGCTCCCCGAAGCGTTGGAGCGCCTCGTCGAAGGCAACGTTCCAGGAGAGCTGGTCGGCCATGCGGCAGATCTCCGGTGTCAGGGGCCCGTACTCGCCGCGCGCGGCAATCATGGCCGACTGAACCAGCGTCAGGCCGCCCTTGTGGCTGGCGGCCAGGTCCCGCAAGAAGTCCGGGAATCGCTCCTCCAGCATCCGGATGCGCCGGTGTTCATGGGCGGCGTAGAAGCCGTACGGGCCGACGGCCGACAGGAAGGCGAAGCAGAGGAAGTCAAACCAGCGTTGTTGGGGCATGCCGGCGACGTTGATGTCTTTCTGGAGTAGCAGCGCCACGATGCCGAGCACGCCGGCTCCCACGGCCGAGCTGGTCATGAGCGCAATCTCGAAGCGGCGCTTCTTGCTGGGCAGCTTCTTGTAGAGTTCGACGCGGTCCTCCTGTTTGGCCAGCGTCATGGCGAACATCATGCTGATCATGAGCGCGATCATGATGGTCGCGACACCGATCAGGATGTAGGTCTGCGTGATGCCTTGGTTGAGGGAGTCGAGGAGGCCGAGACCGAAGACGACGAAGACCAGGAGCAGCAGGAACAGGAACGAGAAGGCCACCAGCGTCGGCATGACGACCGACTTGGAGCGGCTGTGGTACGTCTGGCCGCGGTAGAAGGCGCGTTCCTCGGAGAACAGCAGCTTGAGCGTCGGAATCGAGCGCGCCGAGGCGAGCGCGAACGCGTACATGGTGACGCCAGCAAGCAGGAAGAGCGCTGCGTCGGTGCCGCCGACCGTGAGGCCGCCCATGAGGGTCACGTCCCGGTCGGCCGTGAAGACCGCCAGCGCGCCGAACATGATGGCGGCGGCGATTCCCAGCAGCAGGAAGATGCGGGACAAGCCGCGCCGGTCGAGCTCGAGGGGCATGCGCAGCGCCTGGGCGTAGGCGGCTAGGCACGTGGCGGAAAGCACCACGATCATCAGCATGCTGAACTGGGTGAGCGCCGGCGCCGAGATGTTGAAGTCGACGGCGTTCAGGCGCGACAGGAGCCCTGTGAGCAGGGCGCCGGCGGCCAGCAGCGACAGGAGGTTGAGCAGCAAGCCGGTAACCTTGAGCCGGTTCCAGCGCCGAAGCTGCTCGTAGCGGGCGCTGCCGCGGGTGGCCGCGACGATCTTGCGAAGGGTGCGCAGCGGGTAGCCCATCAGGAGGCTGGCGAGGGCCAGGAGAAGGCCCAGCGCCGCGATGGCGACACCGTAAGCGAAGCCGTACGACGTGACGCCGGCCGCAACGCCTGCCCCCGCCGCAAGGATGGGGACGGCCGCGTACGAGAGCACGACGACCATGATCTCGTACCACTTCGGGTACTGCTTGATTTCTTCCGTCGCTTGCGCCGTGGCCATGCTCAGGCCTCCGGCGTCATTTGTTTGATCGTGTACGCAAAGCCCGCTTGCGACAGGGGCAGCATCGTCAGAATGACGATGTAACCGATCTGTAGCATTTCGTTGGCGTCGCCGCCGAAGGTGGTCATGACCGACAGGATGACGATGATGAACAACGGGGCCGCGACGACCACGACGACGAAGCTTTCGGCCAGAACGCCGAGGCTCTCCAGGAAGCCCTTCTGGACCTGGCGGTTCTCGGACATGAACTGTTCCGCCTTGTTGAGGTAGTACGTCTTCAGGTCGCTGCCCGAGGTCAGTGCCGTGATCGAACCCTGCAGGAGGTCCTGGAAGCGGGCGCTGGGGCTGCGGCCGATGGCGATGTTGAGCGCCGTCACGATGTCCTTGCCGAGCACCCGCAGATCACGGCTGATGAGGGCGGCTTCGTTAGCGACCTCGCCGTAGATCGGCTGCTTGGAGAGGCTGGTGAAGATCCGTTCCGGCGTGGCGCCGGCGCTGGCCATGGTCGAGATGTAGTTCAGGGCGTACGGCAGCTTGGCGTCGATGTCACGGGCGCGCCGGCTGGCGTTGAGATCGGGCAGCAGGATCAGCGTCAGGTACAGGGTGCCGGCCAGCACGCCGGGTAGCGGCGCGATCAGGAAGAGCAGCCCCGTGGGGACCTGAAGCAGCCCGAGGGACAGGGCTCCCACGAGCATGATGACCGGCAGCAGCGTCGCCGTGAATGCGATGAAGATGGTCAGGTACGCGGAGCTCAGGTACACGTCGGTGCGCACCTGAACGTGGCCCTTCTCCAGCGCCTGGGGCAGGTGGGGGTTGCCCTCGGCGGCGCGCTGGGCGTGGCGGCCAAACAGCCGGTAGCTGATGCGTTGGTACCTGGTTAGCGCCACGCGCCACCTCCCTTCTTCTTGTTCTTGCCACGGCCACGGCCGCCGCCGCGACCCGACGGCCTGGCCGGTCGGCGCGCGCCTCGCTCATGCTTGGCGGGGCGGTTGGGCCGGCTCTCGCCGGGGTTCCCGGGTTCAGCATCGCTCTCAGGCGGGGCCTCGGACGATTCAGCCTCGGCGTTCTGGGCTGCCGGGAGGATCTCGTGCTCCGGCTCCGGCACTTCGGCGCCGGCGTGGGCCTCAGCGGCGTCGGCTGGGCGGAAGGGCTCCGGCGACGCGAACGGCTCCGCGCCCAGCAGGGCGGCGAGGTCAGGGGTCGCGTCGGCTTCGGGGTGCGGCTGCGACGGGTGCTGGCGGGCAAACAGGGACGCCAGGGCCTCCGACGGGTCGTAGGGCAACGGTTCGGGCATGGGCGCCGGCTCGGGCTGCGGCTCCGGCTCAGGGTCGGGCAGGGGCCTGGGCTCAGGGTCGGGCTCGGATTCGGGGTCCTCCAGGGCCAACGGCAGGGCCGTCAGCAGGTCATCCGGCAGATCCCAATCCAGCTTCGGAGCGTCGTTTAACTCGTCGAGGGTCGCCGGAGAGGCGACTTCCGCCTCCGTCAAATCGCCGGTCGACTCCGGGGAATCGTTCGTCAAAATGCCAGCCAGTTGGGGGAAAGCATCCGGCAGATCAAGCGGCTCTTCCTGGAGCGCTTCCGGCAGTTTGCCAAGGCGGTCTTCGACGTTTTCAGGTGCGTCGCTGGACGCTTCCATCGGGCCCGGCTCATCGTCGCCAAGCCCGATTGCGTCGGCGGGCGGCGCCCACAAGTCGGCGAACGCCTCGCCCACGTGGGGCTCGTACAGGTCTTCGTCGGCGTACGGGTCTGCGGCGGGCAGAGGCGGCGTTTCGGCCAGCGCCTCCGGGACATAGGCCTCGGGCGTCGGCGGTGCCCACAAGTCGGCGAACGCCTCGCCCACGTGGGGCTCGTACAGGTCTGCGTCGGCGTACGGGTCAGATGCCGGTGCCGCCATCGACCCCTCACGAGCAAATGGCTCGGGCTCAAGGGCCGGCAGCGGGGCCCTGGTCGGCTCCTCACTGGCAAGCGGCTCGGGCTCAAGGGCCGGCAGCAGGGCCTCGATGGGCTCGTCCATTTCGGACGGCTCGGCCTCAAGCGCCGGCAGCGGCGCCTCAATCGCCTCCTCACTGGCCAGGGGCTCGGGCTCAAGCGCCGGCA
>JBFJYU010000124.1:0-8674 GCA_041622435.1 Thermoplasmatota archaeon
AGAAGACTACTTCGGGCGCAAGGCGGAACTGGCGGCCGCGGTCGCCGAGGCGCTGCTGGCCCGGCCGGGCGGGCTCAAGCCCGACGTGCAGGTCAACACGCTTGACCGCAAGGGGGGTGGCATGTATCTCACGGTGCTCGGCACGTCGGCCGAATGCGGCGACTCCGGCCAGGTTGGGCGCGGCAACCGGATCAACGGCGTGATCGGCATCGGGCGGCCGGCCAGCGCCGAGGCGTACGCGGGCAAGAACCCCCAGAGCCATGTGGGCAAGCTGTACGCGGTCATCGCCGAACGCGCCGCCCGGCGCATCCACGAGGAGGTTGCCGGCGTGGCGGAAGTGTACGTGCAACTCGGAAGCCGCATTGGCCGCCCCATCGACCAGCCTGCCCTGTCCTCCATCCAGTTGCGCCCCCTTCCCATCGCCAGTCCCGACGAGCGCGCCGCCGCTGCCATCGTGCGCGACGAGGTCGCTGGCGCCCACGACGTGGCCGATCGACTCGCCCGGGGCACATTGGCGGCGTTTCCCGGCTAGGGCCCGCCGGGCCGCAGGCCCGTCACGGCGGGCTCAGGCGACCAAGTTGGCCTTGGCGAGGACCTTCTCAACGCCCTTGCGCCAGTCCTTGCCGCCGTGCTTGTTGGCCAACGGACTGGCCGGCGACGGGTGCGGGATCGACGCCGAGCCGATTCCCAGCCGCTCGGCAACGACCTTGCAACGCTCCTCGGCGTACGTGCCCACACCAATGAGCAGGCCGGCCTGCGTTGCCGTCGCGATGCGCTCCAAGCCCTCGTCGCAGACCTCCAGCAGGTTCTCCTTGAAGCCGACGCGCAACTGGTCTGGCGTTACATTACGGTGCTGAATATCGAACATCAGAAGCGGGCAATGGTTGACAACCAACAGCCGCTCAAGCGCGGCCTGGGGCGTCGTGTACAGGTCCCGCAGCAGCCCCCAGAGGCGTTGTCCCGAGACCTCCGTGTGCGACGAGTCGAGTCCCCGCACAGGCCGTTGGGGCAACTCCTCCTCGGGGGGCTCGACCACGTGGTCGTTCAGCCTGAGCCAGCGGCCAACCACGGTGGGGTCCCCGAAGGGCACGCCGGTTTGGCCCATGCCCCAGGGGCCAGGGTTCATGCCGACGAACAAGGCGTCCTTGGGCGGGCCACCGAACGTGGCGAGGTAGTCCCGATGGATGTCCCACGCGTATTCCAGCGGCCGATAGATCGTTTCCACAGGAGGCCCAGGGTCGAGCACGGCCGTGGCATCGCGCAGCCACTGGGCCGCGCCGATGACATCATCGACGCCCATGCAAGCCTCCTACGGTTTTTCCAAAACGCAGGAATTCTGGCTGAAATCGAGGTTTTGAGAGTCTGACCATCCACCACATCGCCTGAACCCGTACGTTACCTGATTATCTAGGGATGTCCGGTTCGTCTGTGGTGGACCGCGCCCCCTGGGCAGCATGCGGGCGGGGGTCCCCTTGGGTCCCCGCCGTCGCTCGGGAGCCCTGGCGCCCCCGCCCCGTGACTCTGTTGGAGCGCTTTGCGGGGGGGCGTAGCGCCGCGGGGCCAGGGCGTCGGAGGGCGGCCGCGCCTAACCTTCGGCCGCGCCCGGGGCCGGAGCCTCCGGCGGCGGCTGGCGGGCCTTGCGCTTCGGCACCCGGTCGAACTCGTCGTGGATCTCCCCGACGAGCTCCTCCAGCAGGTCCTCCACCGTCGCGATGCCGAGATTGTGGCCATCCGCGTCCTGAACGACCGCCATCAGCTTGTGCTCGCGCTGCATGCGCACCAGCACCTTGTCGGCCGGCGTGTCATGGGTCGTGTACAAGACGGACCGCAAGACATCCGTCACCGGCTCATCGCGCAACTGGGCGTCGCTGAAGCGCAGCAGATCCTTGGCGTGCACGAACCCGAGCACGTGGTCAAAGTCGCCGTCGGTGATCGGAATGCGGCTGAGGCCGGTGCGACCACACAGTTCCAGGGCCTGGAGCAGCGTCGCCGTCTTGGGCAGGTGCTGCACCACGTCGGCCGGCGTGATGACCCGGCCCACGTCGGTTTCAGTGAAGTCGAACAGTTCACTGATAACGCGCTCCTCAAACTGCTCAACCTCGCCCTCATCGACCCCCATGCGCACCAGCGCCTCAATGTGCGCCTGGGTCACCACGGGCATCGGGTCGGTGCCCCGGACGCCAAACATCAGCAGGATGATGCGAGCCAGTAGCGTGAACATCCACTCCAGGGGCCGCAGGACGATCTGAACGATGCGCAGGATGCCGGCGATGTTGAGTGCGATGCCCTGCGCGTGGCGCACGGCGAACGTCTTCGGGGTGATCTCGGCGAAGATCAGCACGAGGAATGTCATCACGCCGACGGCGACGGCGGGCCCGATCGAGCCCAGTAGCTTGAGGAAGACCAAGCTGGACAGGACGCTGGCGCCAATGTTGACGATGTTGTTGCCGACGAGCACGGTCGTCAGGATGCCTTCCGGGTGTTCGAGGAGCCCCTGGAGGCGGCGGGCGCGGCCGTTGCCTTCTTCGGCAAGGTGTCGCACGACTGCCCGGTCAGTGCTGATCAACGCGGTCTCGGACATCGAGAAGAACGCGGATACAAGCAAGAGACCGACCAGGGTTGCCAGCTGCAGCAGGGTCAATTGGTCGACGGCCAAACGGCGGGAAACCTCGATTTCGCGTAGTTGGGTCCGGTTCATAACCGCCCCGTCTGGAAACGGAGGCCAGAAACGGGGTTCCCGGCGCCGCGATGGCCGAGCGGGGCCCCGCAGGTTGCCAGGGTGGGCGCTGCGGCCGCTCCTAGGCGAGCCGGACGACGGCTTCCTCAAGCACCGTTTTGAGCACCATCATCGTCGTCGTGCGTTGCACGTGCTCCATGGACAGGGTTGTCTTGGCCAGGTCGTCGAGGTCGGCGCGGTCGCGCAGGCGGGCCAGCACGACGCCATCCCAGTCGCCGGTGACGTCGTACACGCCGAAGACGCGGGGGTCGCGGGAGATGCTCTCCTGCACCTCGCGCAGGTGGCCCTTGTCGATGCGCAGGCCGATGATGGCGGTGAAGCCCCATCCGGCGGCCTCGGCGTCAACGAGGGCGGCGTAACCGCGGATGACGCCGGTTTCCTCCAGGTTGCGCAGCCGGCGGTTGACGGTGGCAAGGCTGGCGCCGGTCTGGGCGGCCACCTCGCGGTGGCTGGCGCGCCCGTCGCGCAGGAGCACCTCCAGGAGAAGTCGGTCTGTCTTGTCGAGCACGTGGCGCGAAACGTTCGTTGCAACCATCTCATGAAACAAGAGCAAAACGGAACGTATGACTCTTTTGCTTCAAATCTTCGACGTCTTGTCTTATTCAAGGCCCTGTTTCTGATGCAAGTGAACACTTAACTAGGTCTGCCATGTGAGCCCCGAATAGGGAGATTACGCTCATGGTAGTGTATGCAGAGTACATCTGGATGGATGGCCACCAGCCGACGCAAAAGCTACGCTCGAAGACCAAGATCCTGCCCGGTAAGGACGAGATCACGTCGGTCGCGGACCTGCCGGACTGGGGCTTCGACGGCTCGAGCACCAACCAGGCGCCCGGCGACAGTTCCGACTGCGCCCTCAAGCCGGTCTCGTACTTCCCCGACCCCATTCGCGGCGGACCCCACGTCCTCGTGATGTGCGAGGTCTTCATGGCCGACGGCGTCACCCCCCACCCGAGCAACACCCGCGCCAAGCTGCGCGCGGTCGCTGACAAGGTGGCCGACGAGGACGCCTGGTTCGGCATCGAGCAGGAGTACACGCTCTTCGACGGCCACCAGCCCCTCGGCTGGCCCGAGAAGGGCTTCCCCGCCCCCCAGGGTCCGTACTACTGTGGCGTCGGCGCCGACGAAGTCTACGGACGCGACCTGGTGGAGGCCCACATGGAAGCCTGCTCCATGGCCGGCATCCAGCTCTCCGGCATCAACGCCGAAGTCATGCCCGGCCAGTGGGAGTTCCAGGTTGGCCCCGTCGGTCCCCTTGACGTTGCCGACCAGCTCTGGGTCGCCCGCTGGCTCCTCTACCGCCTCGGCGAGGACCTGGGCATCACCGTCACCATCCACCCCAAGCCCGTGCAGGGCGACTGGAACGGTGCCGGTGCCCACACCAACTTCAGCACCAAGGCCATGCGCGAGGACGGCGGCATGGCGGTCATCGAGGCCGCCTGCAAGGCCCTCGGCACCCGCCACGCCGAGCACATCGCCGAGTACGGCGCCCACAACCAGGAGCGCCTGACCGGCCTGCACGAGACGCAGAGCATCGAGAAGTTCAGCTTCGGTGTCAGCGACCGCGGCGCCTCGATTCGCATCCCGCTCCAGACGGCGCAGGATGGCAAGGGCTACCTCGAAGACCGCCGCCCCAGCGCCAACATGGACCCCTACCGCGTGGCCCGGCTGCTGCTGGAGACGGTCTGCCTAGGTGGCAAGAGCGTCGAGGCGACGGTCACCGTCAAGAACTAGTCGCGCCCGCGAATCCTCTTCCCTCTCCATTCCTCCCACCTGGCCCGCCCCTGGCGTGGCCACGCGCACCCGGCCGCGCTGGCGCCCGATGGTGCCTCCCCCGCCGATGGCGCCCACCGCTGCGCCACCCGTGCGACCATCGTCGGTCCCCTTGCCCCAGAGAGGGCGAAGGCCCTTTGGCACGCCGGCCGCGAGCGCCCCCCTCGGGATCGGCGAGTGTTTCCACCAGAAGCCTCAAAGTGTCACGCCTTCGTGGACTGCCCTGTTCAGAGGCGATCCCATGAAAGTCACCCCCTTGCTCGCAGGCCTGCTCATCTGTGCCGCCGCCCTCGCCGGCTGTGCCGGCGACGACTCGTCGGGCAACAGCCCCGACGCCGAGGTCCCCGAGCTCAGCGTCACCAGCAGCACTGGCGGCATCCGGGGTGTCGTCGTGGATGAGTCCATCAGGCCCATCGAAGGCGCCACGGTCACGATCCGCCAAACCGGCGCGACGGCCACGACCGATGAGAAAGGCGCCTACTCGTTCAGCGGTCTGGCGCCGGGCACCTATTTCGTTGAGGCTCACCACCCACTCTACAACTCGGTCCAGCAGAGCACCGAGGTCGTGGCGGGCGTGAAGGCGCCCAAGCCGATCAATTTCCAGCTCCTTCGGGTCATCACCGAGGAGCCGTACACGTTCATTGACAAGCAGACGGGTTTCATTTCCTGCTCGCTCAACATCGGCGCCGCCAAGAGCGAGGAGTGCGGCGAGGGCCTTGGCGTCCCGACCGAGGTGCCCGTGATTGGCGGCACCCGCGTGGGCGGCAACGACCAGAACCGCGCCGAGATCCAGTTCAGCGTTGACGGCGGCCACATCCGCACCCTGATCGTGGAGCAGGTCTGGGAGCCCAGCACCCAGATCAACCCCGACGGATCGTCCGGCCTCGACACCCTCGTGGCCCTAGAATGGTCCTGCCTGCCGGTTTGCGGCGGCAAGATCCTGGACCGCGTCGAAAGTGGCCCGCCCCTGTTGCTGCGCGTCGACGAGGACACCCTCGCCGAGCACAACATCACGAGCGAGTCCGTCTTCAGCACGTTCAGTTGGTCCGCCGGAAGCGTCGGTGTGATGGTCAACCAGGAGTTCGAGCTGTTCATCACGTCGTTCTACTACCTGCCCGCACCAGAGGGCTGGTCCTTCGTCGCTGGCGACGTGCCGCCGTTCTGAAGCATCTGCGGCGGCCACGCCGGGTAGGGTCCATTGTTGGTCCGTCTGCCCGGCGGCGCCCTGGGGCGGGTCCAAGCGCGCGAAAGCCCGAGAACAGCTATTCGGCCGTGGCCCGGGCCTCGGCGCGGGCGGCCCGGCGGGCGTCGCGCTCCTCGGCCTCCTCGGCCGTCTTGTGCGACCCGAGGTAGTACACGGAGCCCAGCTTGCGGAACCACTTGTACGCGGCGCCCTCCTTGCGCGTGCGGCTGCCGAAGTACATGTGGCGGCGGGTCACCTCACCCAGCCACTCGTCGCCGATGACCAGGTGCCGGTTGGGGTCCTTGTTGAGCAACACGACCTCCCGCCGGATCGCCTCAGCACCCTCCGCCTGCGTGAGGCCCCTGGCCTCCAGGTCGCTGAGGTGCTGTTTCTCAAGCAGCGCCTCCTCGATCACTTCCAGCAGCCGGTAGAAGAGCTGGCCGCGCTTCTGCGTCTTGACGGGCCGGAAGTGGCGCAGCAGCAGCTTGTCGTCGGCGTCGATCTTCTGCATCGGGCCGGCGTGGGAGTAGAACATCGTGCGCGTCAGCGTCTCCGGGTCCGGTTCGTCGGCCTGCCGGTGGCCGGTGAGGTAGCGCTCCACGAGGACCATCGGGTCGGGGCTCTGGCCGAGCACTTCGACCACGCGGTCGTCGATCTTGGCGCCGGCCAGGCCGGCCCTGAGAGTCTGCAACGCCTGCATCGCCGGCGTGACTTCGTCCGGCTCTGTGTCTTCGGCGTGCTGTTCCAGTTCAGAGTCGGCTTCCTGGACCAGTTCCTCGGGGATCTCTACGCTGGCAAAACGGGTTGTCCAGCCGTTGTCCTCGGCGGCCTGGAGCGCTTGCTCTGGTCCGCGGCGTCCCGCGCGCAGGTAGGCGGCGGGCATCTTCAGCAGCCGTTCGTCCAGGTCCTCCTTGCGCCGGGTGCGGACCATATCGGCCATTTCCGCGTACGCCTCGTCGCTGAGGTTGCGGTTGGCGATGGCGACCAGACGGGTCTTGTCCAGGTGGCCTTCCTCCCAGAGGTCGGCGAAGATGGGCGGCAGAAAGAGCAGGTTGCGCGCGGACACGGCGGCATTGCCGCCGCCCCACTGCTTGGCGCCCCGCGTGTGGCTCAGGCCCTGTTGGGCGCAGAACCGGTTGAAGGCCAGCGACTGCGCGAAGGGGTTGTCGAGGTACGGCACCAGGTGCGTCGGAATGCGGTCCAATTGGTACTGGACGGCGCGGCTTTCCTCCCGCTCCACGTTGCTGAGTTCCTCGCCAATCGCCTTGATCGCGCGTTCGATTGCATCACGAACGGACCCCTTGAGCAAGCGATCGGCTTCGCGCAGCGTTTCGGCGGCGCGGTCCGCGTGGCGCATGAGAAGCCGGTGCTGCGCGGGATTGAGTCGAGCCAACGGAGCCACCCATGTCCTTAGGGTAGAAAAACCACAACCCCTCTTTTGGGCACGCTTTCATGCAGGGGGTTGGCACGGTTTCCATTCCGGGGGGAGAATATCGGCGCCGGCGCGGCCACGCGGCCATCTGGCCCGGTCTTGCTGCGTCTGCCGCCGGCGACGCTTGGTGCTGGCTGGCGGGCGGGGCGGGGGCGGCCGCCGATGCGGTCGGGGCCCGCCGGCCGACAGGCACCCTCAAAGCAGGCCGGCAGCATGCCCGGCGCATGAAGTCCGCCTTCCGCGACGACCTGTTTGACGGCCACACCCTGTTCATCACCGGCGGTGCCAGCGGCATCGGTCTGGCCATCAGCGAGGCGTTTGCTGCCCACGGCGCGAATGTGGTCATGTCGAGCCGCAACGAGGACCGGCTGAAGGAGGCCGTCGAGCGGGTGGACAAGCTCGGCAAGGGTTCGACGAGCTACCATGTTGGCGACGTTCGGGACATGGATCGAATGAACGAGATCGGCAAGGCGCTGTTCAAGGACGGCGGCGTCGACACGCTCATCAACTGCGCGGCAGGCAACTTCGTGACGCCGTTCAGCGCCATGACGGACAACGCGTGGAAGTCCGTCATCGACATTGTCCTCAACGGCACCTACAACGTGACGCGCGCTGTCGGGTCCCGGATGCTGGAGCACGGCGCCGAGGGCGCCAACATCCAGAACATCATTGCCGGCTACGCGTGGACGGGCGCACCGATGGTGAGCCACTCGGGAGCCGCGAAGGCGGGCGTGCTGAACCTGACGCGCAGCCTGGCGGTGGAGTGGGCGCCCAAGGTTCGCTTGAACGCCATCAGCCCCGGCCCCATTGGCGGCACTGAGGGCATGAAGCGCTTGGCCGAGGACTTCGGGCTGGGCGACGCGGCCGCCAAGTCGGTGCCGTTGCAGCGCCTCGGCGAGGCCGTTGACATCGCCAATGCTTCCCTGTTCCTGGCGAGTCCGGCGTCGAAGTACATCACGGGCGTGGCGTTGTCCGTTGACGGCGGCCAGGATGTGCGCGGGCCGTTCTGGGACCTGTTTAGTCACCTGGGCCAGTAAGCGCCCGGCTCGGGGGCCAGCACCGGCGCCCCTATCGGACGGTGCGGCACTCAAGCCAGTCCGGTGGATGTGTGGCGGCCATGCAGGTGGCCATCCTTTCGCTGTGGTCGATCCAGTCGTACTCGGCGACGAGGATGCCGGCCCACAGGGTCCAGGCGGCTCCCTGGGACGCGAGGCAGAGAGCCTGGTCCGGGGGCGGCATCACGGCGCAGTTGGTGTACGGGGCCGACCCGTGGTCCGCGGCCGCGGGGCCGGCCAGGATCGCGACCAGGAGCGCGGCGGCGCCCGCGCTAGGCAACGGAATCGAAGAAGAGACAACCATGCAGCCCGGGCGGTTATGCCCTGACAGGTTTTCATCGCTGCGGTTAGATGGGTAACGCGGCCCAGACCCCGCCGGTGCGCGAGGAGAGTGAAGATGGGCCAGAACGTTGGAGGGGGTCGGGGGGTCGTCGCAGGGTTGCGGTCGTTGCCTACCCCTGCGTCGGCATCCAGACGCCGAGATCCTCAGGTGC